>NZ_JAWOWL010000035.1:0-55003 GCF_033340395.1 Vibrio sp. 1159
GGAGCGACACACGAGGTTCGAACTCGTGACCTCAACCTTGGCAAGGTTGCGCTCTACCAACTGAGCTAGTGTCGCATCAACAACGTTTCCGCTGTTTAGGGCTGCGAATTATAAGAGCATTTTTTTGTGATGCAAGTCCTTCCTTCAAAAAAACTTTATTTTTTTACTGAACGACGAAAAAGCAATCAAAAGCGATATAAATTACAACAATTTGGATCGCAACCTTAACAGTTAAATCTTGAAAATAGTACCTCGATAGTACTTAAGTTCTGCGATGGACTCACGAATGTCGTCCAAGGCCAAATGTGTTCCCTGTTTTGTGAACCCATTTAGCACCTCAGGTTGCCAGCGACGTGCTAGTTCTTTAAGAGTACTAACGTCAACATATCGGTAATGGAAGAACTCTTCCAACTCAGGCATGTGCTTGTATAAAAAGCGACGATCCTGCCCAATGCTGTTACCACATATTGGCGACGCCCCTTTTGGCACCCATTTTTCTAAAAATTCAATGGTTTGTGCGACTGCGTCTTGTTCTGAGATTTGACTGTTTCGAACGCGCTCCACCAAACCGCTTGCCGTATGCGTATTAGTACACCAGTCGTCCATTTTCGCTAGTTCTTCTTCCGGCTGATGAATCGCTAACACTGGACCTTCAGCCAAAATATTTAGTTCGCTATCCGTGACAATAGAAGCAATTTCGATGATTTTGTGCGTTTCAGGATCAAGCCCTGTCATCTCTAAATCAACCCAAATTAGGTTTTGATCGCTAAAGGACATGGTTACGCCGCCTATTTGTTTATCGATAAAAGAGGTACTATACCTCAAAATACGAGAAACACGATACTCATACACGGAGCCAAGAGTACGGCTCAACCATTTGAGTAAATTCACATAAAGTACAGAATTGTGGCAAAGAAGAAAAAGTTAACCAAAGGTCAGGTGCGACGCGTACGTAGCAACCAACAAAAGCGTTTGAAGAAGCAAGAAGAGTCCATCCAGTGGGATGAAAACATGCTAGGCGCCAGCAAGCAAGGTCTCGTGATCACTCGTTTTGGTCAGCACGCGGACATTGAAGACCTTGAAACAGGCGAAATTCAACGCTGTAACCTCCGCCGTGGTATTGAGTCTCTAGTATCTGGCGATCGTGTTTTATGGCGCGAAGGATTGGAGTCTATGGCGGGCATCTCTGGTGTTGTTGAAGCGGTAGAACCTCGCTCTTCAGTGCTCACTCGTCCAGATTATTACGATGGCCTAAAACCCGTTGCAGCCAATATTGATCAAATGGTCATTGTCTCTTCGGTATTACCAGAGCTATCGCTAAATATTATTGACCGCTATCTCGTTGCATCAGAAACACTGAATATTGCGCCATTGTTGGTCTTAAATAAAGTCGACCTTCTAGAAGCCGATGATCGTGCAATGTATGAAGAATGGCTCAAAGAATATGAACGCATTGGCTATAAAGTGCTTCTGGTCAGCAAGAAGTCTGGAGAAGGCATTGCTGAACTAGAAACCCTGCTGCGTGACCGAATTAATATCTTTGTTGGTCAATCAGGCGTAGGGAAATCCAGCTTAGTCAACGCGTTAATGCCGGAACTAGAGAGCGAAGTGGAAGAAGGCGAAGTCTCTGAGAACTCTGGCTTGGGCCAACACACCACGACGGCTGCACGTTTATACCACATTCCAACGGGTGGCGATTTGATCGACTCACCTGGAGTACGTGAATTTGGTCTTTGGCATTTGGAAGCAGAAGAAGTAACAAAAGCATTCGTTGAATTTCGACCATATTTAGGTGGTTGCAAGTTCCGAGATTGTAAACACAATGATGACCCAGGCTGCCTTCTACGTGAAGCTGTCGAGAACGGGGAAATTAACGAAACTCGCTTTGAAAACTATCATCGCATTTTGGAAAGCATGGTTGAAAATAAAGCAAATCGTCAGTATTCACGTAATAAAAAAGCCGATCTGTAATTGAGTTAAGGCTGTAACTGTGTAAAAAGTCTTCACCTAATACTGACAAGCAAATTAAATTTCAGTAACATCACGCGCCCTAAAGCGCGAATCTAACAGAAGTATCGGAATTAAAGATGGACAAGTTTAAAGTTGGACTGCAGTACTGGATCCCACAACACGGCCTCACTCGCCTAATGGGTAAACTGGCTTCAGCAAAAGCTGGCGGTCTAACAACAGCAGTTATTCGTTGGTTTATCAAACAATACAATGTGAATATGGATGAGGCAAAGCACTCAGATCCTAAGCATTTTAAAACGTTCAACGAGTTTTTCGTTCGTGAGCTAAAAGAAGGCGCACGCCCAATTTCTGAAGGCGAAAACGTCATCACTCATCCAGCCGACGCTTGTGTTAGCCAGTTTGGCCCTATTGAAGATGGTCAACTTATCCAAGCAAAAGGTCATCACTTCTCAGCACAAGAATTGCTGGGCGGTGACGCGAATTTAGCGGGCGAATTTAAAGATGGTTCTTTTGCCACATTGTATCTATCTCCGCGCGATTACCACCGTGTACACATGCCATGTGACGGCACTCTGCGCCAAATGATTTACGTACCAGGTGACCTGTTCTCAGTAAACCCTCTGACAGCAGAAAACGTACCGAACCTATTTGCACGTAACGAGCGTGTGGTGTGTATCTTCGATACTGAGTTTGGTCCAATGGCACAGGTGCTTGTTGGTGCGACAATTGTTGGCAGCATTGAGCAAGTATGGGCTGGCACGATCACTCCGCCTCGTGGAAACACTGTCTACAAATGGGATTACCCAGCAGAGGGTGACAAGGCCGTGATCTTGAAAAAAGGCGAAGAGATGGGCCGCTTCAAACTGGGTTCTACTGTTATTAACCTGTTTGCCAAAGACGCGATTGAGTTTGACGCAAGCATGGAAAACGGTAAGCCAACCGTTATGGGCACACCTTACGCCTTGAAAAAATAAGTAAAACACCGTTAAAGAGCCCTTTATTAAGGGCTCTTTTTATTGATAAAAAGCAAAACTCCGTTCGAAATTTAGCCTCTATTTCTCAAACTCATACCTGCCTCTAAGACCCTCATTCCACAATCAATTATCCTGCGCTTAGAATGAATATTTAGAGGGGCAGCCAATGCCAAAGATGAGTGTAAACACGTTGGCGAAATTGCTGGTGTGCTTTTTAATTCCGCTCGGTGTTTTGATGATGCCGATCGATGCTATTCCTATTGACGATCTCACTTTAATTCAGCATCGCCTGTTGGCTATTTTTCTTCTTGCTGCCCTACTTTGGGTTCTCGAGCCGGTTCCCGTTTTTGCTACGTCCATTCTTATTATCGCTCTTGAACTGATCATGATATCGGATAAAGGTTTGCATCTATTTCGCAATCCACCAGCGGGGCATGATTTAGGGGAGTTAATTGCTTACACCGATATTTTCTCGGCCTTCTCTTCACCGATCATTATTCTTTTTATGGGTGGTTTTGCTCTCGCGATTGCGGCTTCCAAATACGAGCTCGACAACAACCTCGCCCGAGTGCTACTAAAACCATTCGGCACACAACCTAAGTTCATCATGCTGGGCTTGATGTTAATTACCGCCGTTTTTTCAATGTTTATGTCCAATACTGCCACGACCGTGATGATGCTAGCCCTGCTTGGCCCCATCGTCGCTTCAGCACCTAAAGGGGACTTAGGGATTAAAGCACTGGTGTTGTGTATTCCAATTGCCGCGAATACAGGCGGCATTGCGACTCCGATAGGCACGCCACCTAATGCGATAGCGCTTCAATATCTCACTGGAGAAAACGCGATAGACTTCCTATCGTGGATGACAATGGGTCTACCATTTGTGTTGGTACAACTCACTGTAGCTTGGTTCTTGTTGCAAAAGCTGTTTCCGTCTAGCGAACCAGAAATGAAACTAAAGCTAGATGGTACATTCAAAAGGAGCTGGCGTGCGATCGTCGTCTACATCACTTTTGCACTAACCATTGTGCTTTGGATGACAACGAAAGTGCATGGCATGAATACATACGTTGTCGCGATTATCCCACTAGCAGTGTTCACGTTAACGGGCATTATGGGAAAAGAAGAGCTCAAGCTGATTAACTGGGATGTTTTATGGCTGGTTGCCGGTGGTATAGCAATTGGTATTGCCTTAGACAAAACGGGCTTAGCCGAAGCATTAGCGCACGCCATTGATTACAGCCTGCTATCACCATTTGCCGTTGTTTTAGCCCTATCAGTAGTGTGTTGGTTAATGGCGAACTTTATGTCTAATACCGCAACAGCAAACTTATTGATGCCTATTGCTGCCGCTATTGGTACATCCATGCCAAGCCTTATTGCGGTTGGTGGCCTACAAGGTTTACTGGTTGTCGTCGCCTTCTCCGCATCACTTGGCATGATCTTACCGGTTTCCACACCACCAAACTCTTTGGCTTATTCAACAGGCCTCATCGAGAGCAAAGACATGGCGAAAGTAGGCCTGATTCTCGGTTTGATTGGTCTACTTATCGTGTATGGCGCAGTTTTGGTACTGTTTTAATCGAAGAGCTCCATGAAAAAGCGTGTTGTCATGGAGCTGCTCTCCAGCTACTGCCCTTACAGAGCGGCTTTTACATCCCATAAATTTCGTGCATATTAAGACTCCTCTACTCTACAAGGACGTCGACACATCATGGGTTACGAATGGCTTGCTTTATGCGCCGCTTTTCTGTGGGCAGTTTCTAGCCTAATTTCGGTCATTCCTGCACAACACCTAGGCGCATTTTCTTACAGCCGCTGGCGTATGGGCTGCACAGCCGTGATCTTATCAACTATGGCCTGGATAACTGGCGGCTGGTTAACGGTTTCTTGGGAACATGTAACGCCAATGATGGCCTCAGGACTGATTGGTATTTTTATTGGCGATACCGCTCTATTCGCGTGTTTGAATCGTATGGGGCCAAGACAAGCCGGGTTACTCTTCTCTTGCCACGCCGTGTTCTCTGCCATCTTGGGCTACTTCTTATTTAGCGAAGTCATGACCACAATAGAACTACTGGGCGCATCATTGGTATTTAGCGGCGTGGTGATGGCGATATTCTTTGGCCGAAGAGGTCAAGTGAATAACGTCTTGGAAGACATTAAAGGTAACATCTGGGTGGGCATTGGACTTGGCTTAACCGCAGCAATGTGCCAAGCATTGGGCGGCATCATCGCCAAGCCAGTAATGCAAACCAGTATTGACCCAGTTGCGGCTTCTGCTATTCGAATGATCAGTGCCTTTTTCGCCCACAGCATGTTGTTAATTCTAGGAGTCAAAGTCGCTCGCTCGACGCAACACATTACTTGGCGCATATTTGGTATTACTGCGCTTAATGGTTTCTTGGCGATGGCCGTCGGCATGACGCTAATCTTATACGCACTGCAAGAAGGAAATGTAGGTATGGTTGCCCTTCTATCTTCAACCACGCCAATTATGTTGCTACCACTGCTCTGGATTTACACCAAACGCCGACCAAACCGATTTGCATGGTTGGGCGCAGCCCTAGCTGTGATTGGTGCGGGCATATTGGTTCAGTAACCTTGCAGACCAGTCCTTACTGCCAGATACAAAAAAGCCCGAGTTTAAACTCGGGCTTTTGTCATGCTGAGCCGTTAGTTAACTATTTAACTAATACTTCACCCGTCATTTCTGCTGGGATTTCCAGACCAGCTAGAGAAAGCATGGTTGGTGCAAGGTCAGACAGTTTACCGCCTTCTTTGAATTCAACCACTTTGTCACCTACATAGATTAGAGGCACTGGTAGGTTAGTGTGAGCAGTGTGGATGCCGCCAGTTTCAGGGTCGATCATCATTTCTGCGTTACCGTGGTCCGCAGTGATCAATAGTTGACCGCCAACTTCTTTGATTGCTTCAACCACTTTACCCACACTTTCATCTAGAGCTTCGATTGCTTTCTCAGCCGCTTCATAAACGCCAGTGTGACCAACCATATCTGCGTTCGGGTAGTTACAGATGATGGTATCGAACTTACCAGACTTGATAGCCGCAACCATCTTATCTGTTAGTTCTGGAGAGCTCATTTCAGGCTGCATGTCGTACGTTGCAACTTTTGGTGAAGCAACCAATTGACGCTCTTCGCCTTCAAATTCGTTCTCAACACCACCGTTGAAGAAGAAAGTCACGTGTGCGTATTTTTCTGTTTCAGAGATACGTAGCTGAGTTTGACCTTGTTTAGATAGCCACTCACCGTAAGTGTTTTCTAGAGACGCAGGTGGGAATGCGATAGCTAGAGGGATATCAGCCGCGTATTGAGTCAGCATCACAAAGTTGATTGCTGGGAATACTGCACGCTCAAAGCCGTCAAACGCAGGAACGAATGCACGAGTGATTTGACGTGCACGGTCAGCACGGTAGTTCATGAAGATAACCGCATCACCATCTTGCATGATTGCGTCTTCTTGACCTTCCGCTTTGATAGCTGTTGCTTTAACGAATTCGTCGTTTTCTTCACGAGCGTAAGCCGCTTCTAGACCTGCAACTGCCGTTTCTGCTGTGAACTCAGCTTTAGCTTGAGTTAGAAGATCGTAAGCAACTTGGACGCGATCCCAGTTGTTGTCACGGTCCATTGCGTAGTAACGACCTACTAGAGAAGCAACGCGGCCTTTACCTAGTTTCGCAAATAGGTCTTGGAAACGTTGTAGTGAGTTTTCAGCACTACGTGGTGGTGTGTCACGGCCGTCTAGGAAGCAGTGTAGGTAGATTTTCTCTGCGCCACGCGCCGCTGCCATTTCAACTGCAGCGTAAATGTGGTCTTCGTGAGAGTGAACACCGCCTGGAGACATCAGGCCCATGATGTGTACTGCTTTTTCAGCTTTCACAGCAGAGTCGATTGCTTCAACTAGCGCAGGCGTTTGTTCGAACTCACCATCAGCAATTGATTTAGTGATACGAGTCAGGTCTTGGTATACAACGCGGCCTGCACCAATGTTAGTGTGACCAACTTCAGAGTTACCCATTTGACCATCAGGAAGGCCAACATCCATGCCTGAAGCAGAGATTAATGTGTGTGGGTTATTCGCAATCAGAGCATCCATTACTGGTGTTTTCGCATTCGCAATTGCGTTACTTGCTGTGTCTTCACGGTAACCGTAACCGTCAAGGATAACTAGAGCCAGTGGCTTCTTAGCTGACATAGTGATGACCTCATCAAATTTAAGTAACTTTTGGCGTAGGGCCTCGCTGCCCTATCTAACCTTGAAACAAAACTAGCGTAATTTTACTACACTTTTTAACCAAAACTGTAGGTTAAGATCAAATAATGTTTGCGATTTATTGTTGCTATCTTACAAGTTAAGCGAACAACGAGTCAGTGCCGACAATCGTGTTCCACAAGCATAGTCATTTCTAATACGCTTTGTACACCCCAGTCTAAGTTCGGTTTTCTTACGCTTCTCATTCTTATTTTTGCACTTGAAACAGCGCTAATTTAAAGCAACATCAAACAAGATGGGTTAATACCTATTGTTCTCTTTTCTCAGTAAAACAGAAGTCACTTAAACCGATAAGTCCAATAGGCAAAAGCAATCAAGCTACCAGAGCGAAATGTACGGATAGTAAGGGCATAAAGGGTTTATAGAGATCTCAATTATTCGTTAGAAAATTTTAACCCTCTCGCCTAAGAGCCGTAACCTCGCTATACTCCTGCTTTATTTTTCCGCCAACAGCGTAAGAGCTCAAGACATGCAAGAGTACATTGAATTTTTCCAACAGAACATGATTCTATCTTTGGTTTGGGTAGGTCTTCTTGTCGCCTTTATCATGAACATCGTGAAGTCAGCGACAGCCGCATACAAAGAAATCAACGTAAACCAACTGACTCATCTTATGAACCGTGAAAACGGCGTTGTAGTGGATATCCGTACCAAGGACGAGTTCAAAAAAGGTCATATCACCGACTCACTTCACATTTTACCGTCAGACATCAAAGCGGGTAACTTGGGTAGCCTTGAAAACCACAAATCAGACCCAATCATTGTGGTATGCAAGACAGGACAGACCGCTCAAGAAAGCGCAAACCTATTAGTAAAAGCTGGCTTCGAAAAAGTGAGCCTACTAAAAAATGGTTTGATTGCGTGGAACGAAGCGAACCTGCCGTTAGTTCGCGGTAAAAAGTAGGAACGTGGCAAGAACGAAAGTTCGCGTTTAAACGCGCTTTTACCAAGCCTCGCGGACAAAAAACTGAGCAAATTGAAAGCAGTTGGAGCACTAAGTTGTGACGCTTTGCACGTAATACACGCTTCATCTAGTCAAGGTAGATTGGCTCAGTTAGTCTCAGGACATACCAGTTTTCTGAGCTTAGACGTTTCTAGGCTCAACAAATATTGATTTAAGGATTAAAAAATGGCTGAAGCAGCACCTCAAGACGCACAACAAAACTTCGCAATTCAACGCATCTTCCTAAAAGACGTTTCTTTTGAAGCGCCGAACTCTCCAGTAATTTTCCAGAAAGAGTGGAACCCAGACGTTAAACTAGACCTAGACACTCAAAGCCGTGAGCTTGGTGAAGGCGTTTACGAAGTTGTTCTACGCCTAACCGTTACTGTGAAGAACGAAGAAGAGACTGCGTTCCTATGTGAAGTTCAACAAGGTGGTATCTTCACTGCTGAACAAATGGAAGCTGGTCAACTTGCACATTGCCTAGGCGCATTCTGCCCGAACATCCTATTCCCATACGCTCGTGAAACTATCTCAAGCCTAGTCGTTAAAGGTACGTTCCCTCAACTGAACCTAGCGCCAGTAAACTTTGACGCGCTATTCATGAACTACCTACAACAGCAAGCTCAACAAGGCGAAGCTGAAGCGTAATTCACGTTTTATAAGTGACGAATAGCCACAGTGCTGACGTCACCGAATCAAATAAAATGCACAGAGCGTCTACCATCCGATGCAATGTGCATTTTTTATTTCTGACAAAAGTTCCTAGTTCCTAATCGCCAGAAGGCGTAAAATTTGACGATTAGGAACTAGATTCTACTAGTAGCAAGACAATTAGGCGGTAGCATGACACAAGCAAATACAAACAATGCTTACGGTAAAGACATCGCAATGACTGTGATTGGCGCAGGCTCATACGGCACCTCTTTGGCAATCTCACTCGCTCGTAACGGCGCGAACGTTGTCCTTTGGGGACACGAGCCAGAGCACATGGCTCGCCTAGAAGCAGACCGAGCTAACCATGCCTTCTTACCAGGTGTTGATTTCCCTGAAAGCTTGATCATTGAATCGGATTTAGAAAAAGCCGTTCAAGCAAGCCGAGATTTGTTGGTTGTGGTTCCAAGCCATGTCTTTGGCATCGTGCTAAACAGCTGTAAACCATTCTTGCGCGAAGACTCTCGCATCTGTTGGGCAACCAAAGGGCTTGAACCTGAAACGGGGCGCCTACTGAAAGACGTCGCTTATGACATTATCGGTGAAAACTACTCACTAGCAGTATTGTCTGGCCCAACGTTTGCGAAAGAGCTCGCAATGGGTATGCCGACAGCAATTTCAGTTGCGTCTCCAGATTCTGAATTTGTTGCGGATCTACAAGAAAAAATCCACTGTAGCAAAACCTTCCGCGTATACGCTAATAGTGACTTTATTGGTATGCAACTGGGCGGCGCTGTGAAAAACGTTATTGCGATTGGTGCAGGTATGTCTGATGGTATCGGTTTTGGCGCCAACGCCCGTACTGCATTAATTACTCGTGGCTTAGCTGAAATGAGTCGCCTTGGTGCTGCGCTGGGTGCACAGCCAGAAACCTTTATGGGCATGGCGGGTTTAGGCGATCTTGTCCTGACATGTACCGATAACCAATCACGTAACCGACGCTTTGGCTTGGCATTAGGCCAAGGTAAAGACGTTGATACGGCTCAAGAAGAAATTGGTCAAGTGGTTGAAGGTTACCGCAATACAAAAGAAGTATGGCTACTTTCTCAACGTATGGGTGTTGAGATGCCGATAGTTGATCAAATTTATCAAGTATTGTATCAAGGAAAAGATGCGCGCTTAGCAGCGCAAGATTTACTTGCTCGTGACAAAAAAGCCGAAGGAAAGTAGCAATCTACCGCCCTTTGCAGCTCATCTGAGAAAAATTGAAGTTGTCGGGTCACGGAAGAACCACTCTGGATATTGAGAATGAAACACTGCGAAAAACAAAAAGTCTGGAACAAAATTGTCTCAGAAGCCCGTGAAATGTCAGAACAAGAGCCTATGCTGGCGAGCTTCTATCATGCCACCATTATCAAGCATGAAAGTTTGTGTGCCGCTCTGAGTTATATTCTGGCTAATAAATTGAACACCGCTTCCATGCCAGCGATGGCTGTACGTGAAGTGGTTGAAGAAGCCTTTGCAGCTGATCCAACCATCACTGACGGCGCGGCTTGTGATATTTGTGCCACGGTCAATCGCGACCCTGCTGTTTCAATGTACTCAATGCCATTGCTGTACCTAAAAGGCTATCACGCACTGCAAGGCTACCGAGTAGCAAACTGGCTATGGAAGCAAGGTCGTCACGCTCTTGCGACTTACCTACAAAATCAGATTTCGGTAGCATGTCAGGTCGATATCCACCCTGCAGCGCGCATTGGTAGTGGCATCATGCTCGACCATGCAACAGGCATCGTGATTGGTGAAACTGCCGTGGTCGAAAACGACGTGTCTATACTGCAAGATGTCACCCTTGGTGGTACTGGTAAAGAATGCGGTGATCGTCACCCGAAAATTCGCGAGGGTGTGATGATCGGAGCTGGTGCAAAGATTCTTGGCAATATCGAAGTCGGTGAAGGCGCGAAAATCGGATCTTGCTCTGTGGTATTGCAAGCCGTGCCTCCTCACACAACGGTGGCTGGCGTGCCTGCAAAAATCGTCGGACGTCCAAAAACGGATAAACCCTCTCTCGATATGGATCAAGGCTTTAACGGCAAGTCGCAAAGCTTTATCCATGGAGATGGTATTTAATCGTCAACAAACCTTTTTGACAACAACGTGGTAGGTAACTCTCAAGTGCGAAAACAAAATCACCCTGTTCTACGCTCGGCTATTTTATTAACTTGTGCTTTATCTGCCACTTATCCCATTACCTCCTCTGCTGTGAGTCAGCAAGAGCTCAAAGGCGTATCCAGTGAGATAAGCCGTCAGCGCAAATCGCTCTCTTCCCAAGAAAAGCAGCTCAATGAGTTACAGAAATCACTAAAAGATCAAGAGCTTGGTATTTCTAAGCTTGAGCGTGAAATACGACAAACCAAGTCTAACCTCGCACAAGCAGACAAAAACATAGAAAACCTGGAAGAGAAAATTGCCTTGCAAGAAGCACAGCGTCAAGAGCAAGAAGAAGAACTCAAACAGCTGCTGCAAACGTATTACGTAACCGAGCGAGCGAAGGCCAATGGTCACTTGTTAAATCAAGGTGTGGAAGAAGACCGCATGAGCCAATACTTCCAGCATTTAGCTAAAGCACGTGCTGAAGTGATTGATGCGATCACCAAAATAACCCAAGAATTAGCGCACAACAAAAACCAGCTCGAGCTAGAAAAAGAGCAAATCGAGACTCTGCTCAAGCAGCAATCCGAAAAACGTACAGCGCTAGCGAGTACACAATCCAAGCGTAAGCAAACCCTGAATAAAATTCAGAGCAGTATCAAGAATGACAAACGCTACTTAGCCGAGCTGCAACGCAACGAAACCCGTTTAAAAGCAGAGATCGCCAAAGCAGCGAAGCGTAATGCGGTGCCAATGGACGGACTCGGCAAACAGCGCGGTAAGTTGCCTTGGCCACTCAAAGGCAGTGTGTTACACAACTTTGGTACGCGACAAACTGGGCAGGTAAATTGGAAGGGTATGGTGTTGTCTGCCAACTATGGTCAACAAGTGAAAGCCGTTTATCCTGGTACTGTCGTATTTGCTGAGTATCTGCGCGGATACGGTTTAGTGGTACTGCTCGACCACGGCAAAGGTGACATGACCCTCTATGGTTACAACCAAGCCTTAACTAAAAAAGAAGGCGACCGAGTCACCGCCGGCGAAGTGATTGCTCTCGCGGGTGATACAGGTGGTCAAGACAGACCATCGCTGTACTTTGAAATTCGTCGTAATAGTGAAGCGCAGAATCCGAAATCTTGGTTAAAACGCTGATTATCTGACTCATAGACTTATAATAAAAAAGGAGCCACTCGGCTCCTTTTTTGTATTCATATTTTGGAAAATGCTATGCGTAGTAGGTTTCTACCGCATCAATAAAAGCATTCACATCATCTTTGCTTAACGCGTTGATTCCTGCCGCCGCCTCTCGCCCCCCACCTGTCGGGAACTGACCACACACGGCAACGGCACCTTGTTTATTGTTTAATGGGGCGCGGAGTGAAACCGTATAAGTACCATCTGCATTTTCAGTAAGTACCGCATGCGCAGAGTCAGGGGTTTGGTTTGCTAGCCAGTTGCCATAAACACCACTGATTCGGCGTGATGCCGCCGTGTTTGGTAACTCAAACAACTTCAGCTTACCACTCTCATGCATGGCAGGCACTGCGAGAGCCGCCTCCATGTCTTGTTGGTAAGCCGATTGCAATTGGTAGTATGGCGAGGCCGTATCTTCAATAGCTTCAAATGGTGACGTGTACTTCAGCAAAGCTCGGTACAGCTCCGCAGGGTGAAAGTGTAAATCTTCGACCTTCGATCCGTAGCCGTTGTAGTTAATTAAAGTACCCAGCTCTTTTAGCTGCTCTTTCTGTTGCTGCAACAAGCCCGCGTTATTCGCTAACTCATCGGCTTTAGCAATCATGTTATCGCCATAAGCCGCCGTAATCGCCCAGTCATGAAAACGCCCATCAAGCAACTTATCGACAATCAACGCCGTGCACATGTTGGCATCGAGATCGATGTGCGCATCCAAATTACCATGCTGAGGAATGTCGCCCGCTTTGTGATGATCGGCGTAAAAGACGTGCGCGCCTTGAGCCAAAGCTTGCTCTAGACCTGCCATGTTCTTTTCCATCGAAATGTCTAACACAGTCAGCTCATCACCCGCTTGCACGTCTACTTTTTCCACCAGCTTGATGTCGCGCTTTACACCGGTTATTAACTGGGCATCGACAGGATCAGCCAAACGCAATTGTAGAAGAGCAATGATGCCATCAGCATCACCATTAAAAATGTCGTAATTCATGGGGCGATAGTTCCTTTATCGAGAATCTTATCCCTGCAAGGGTTTTTAGCGTATGGGACTATTGTGCGTGGCATATTTGACAAGTCAACTCGAGCCACGACTCGAAAATGAGAGTGACTCTCGAAATATTAAGCAGTTTGACGTTTAACTGTGTAGATTGCTAACCGCATCTTCTAATAACAGTAGCTGCTCTAAGCCCTGCTCAGTTGCTAATGGCTTAACGACATTAAGCATCTGCAACATCCCTTGCTTCACCATTTGCTCGGTAATGTTGGTTTTTGAAGCCATCGCGGATTGATACGCCAACCAACTACACGCAATCAAGTGCAATGTACATACCAATGACTTCAACTGTTGTTGATCGACATTCAACAGCTTCATCGTTACGAACTCTTGCATAATAGCAATGAGGTTCGCTTGCAGCTTCTCTTGCACATCGATGTACTGTTCGTGTAGCTGTTCATCTCGTGACAAGATTTCTGGTAAGTTTGCGTAGAAAAAGCGGTATTTCCACATCAAGGTAAAAATAGAGTCTAGGTAGCTCTTCAGCATAGTCAGGCTCTCTTGCGAACCTTGAATAGGGGTAAATCTTTCTAAAAGTTCTGCTGAATAAAGCGCAAAGATCTCACGAACGATTTCTTGCTTATTGCGGAAGTGGTAATACAGATTACCAGGGCTAATTTCGATGTGATCGGCAATGTGATTGGTGGTGATGTTGCGCTCACCATGTTGGTTGAACAACTCCAGTGCCGCGTAGACGATTTTGTCGCGCGTTTTCATTGTTATCGTGTTCCCTCTTCATTAACGAATCGAGTATAGCGACTTCACCAACCTAGGTCGATAGAGGCTCCAAATACGGTAACATAACAGACCAGTTAAGATGCCAGTTGAGTTGGCGACAAGGTCTAACCAAGAAGTTTGTCGCCCTACATACCCTTGCAACCACTCAATAACGGCGCTGAATAGCAAAATACTAATCGCCACCGCCCAACGTTGACGCCAACGCCACACACAAAAACAACCTAAAAACGCAAAGCCGCTATACGCCATAGCGTGCTGCATTTTGTCGAGATACGCGATATTGCCCCAGTCTTGCAGTTCACCTGAACTCAGAGATAAAAAAGCGATCAATATGGCGTAGCTAAAGATGACGAAACGTGCAGCCGTCAGGTTCATTGGACGTCCTTATGCAATTGGAAATGGAAAGGCCGTCACTTGATCAATGTGGTCACAGCCTAGCGCCAGCATGATCAAACGATCGATACCCAACGCGACCCCTGCACAATCTGGCAACCCTGCTTCCAGTGCAGAGATCAGATGATAATCGATCGGCTGTGGTTTTAAACCCATTTCGATACGCTTTGCGTTATCTTGTTCAAAGCGCGCTAATTGCTCTTTCGGGTTATCCAGTTCATGAAATCCGTTCGCCAGCTCTATCCCCTTAAAGTACACTTCAAAACGATCCGCGACGCGATGATCTTGAGGATTGATTTTCGCAAGCGCCGCCTGTGATGCAGGGAAGTCGTACACAAAAGCCGGCACGTCCTGACCAATTTTGTTTTCTACTCCCACGCTAAATAGTAGTTGCAGCAGCGTATCGCGATCTTCTTCTGGCTCAGCAATGTCACTCAAACCCAGCTTGCTTGCCGCCGCTTTCAGCTCAGTCATTGAGCCTTCCAGTGGACACGCACCCAACACATCAATGAAGGCTTGCTGATACGTCATGCGCTGCGCTGCGCCACACTTCAATACCAGCTGCAACAGGTCATCCATTTCATCCATCAATTTATGATGGTCAAAGCCAACGCGATACCACTCCAACATCGTGAATTCAGGGTTGTGGTAGCGACCATTCTCTTCATTACGAAATGCTTTGTTGATTTGATAAATACAACCGCTGCCCGCAGCCAAAAGGCGCTTCATATGGAATTCTGGGCTGGTCATAAAAAACAGCTTACTGCCATCGGCATAGCCTGGGCCAACAAACTCGGTTTGGAAAGTATGCAAATGGATGTCAGTCACGGTTGCGTGACTCATGGCTGGCGTATCGACTTCCATCACCTGTCGGTCAGCGAAGAATTGTCGAATCGACGCGATTAACGTCGCACGTTGACGAAGTTGGTCAATGGAAGCAGTAGGTTGCCAGTTGGTTTGCATAACAAGTCTCTCAAACTTTAATTCAGCGAGGAAAGCCTCATTCTACATTCTTTTTACTCTTCAAGAAGAGAGGAATATCCCTTCTTCTTTTTACTAATGTGCTCGCCAATTTGAGGCAAGCATTACTCGTGCCGCAGAACAAAAAACACTCAGTTAAAATCCTATTATCCATGCGGTTAATGTCGCGCAACACAGGTTTAACATCCCTAATGTTAATGCTTGAGGGCCAAAACCTCGATGCCGTGATAGCAGTCACATAACCTATAAATTCTATGCCCTTAAGTGCATTACCGAAGCAAAAACCCAATTACATCAATTTTTCTGCCATGTGGCTCATCTACACTAACCCTACTACTTTTGGGGAGTTCTTTTTAAAGAGCGCCTCGTAATGACAATAACAAGCGGATTTCCGCAATCACACACTGGAGGATAACTGTGCAAATTATCACCACAGATATCGCAGTCATCGGCGCAGGCGGCGCTGGTCTTCGTACTGCTATTGCAGCGGCTGAAGCAAACCCAGACTTAGAAGTCGCTCTGATTTCTAAAGTTTATCCAATGCGCTCCCACACGGTAGCTGCAGAGGGTGGCTCAGCAGCAGTTATCAAGGATGAAGATAGCTTAGACAACCACTTCAACGACACTGTTGGCGGTGGTGACTGGCTATGTGAACAGGATGTTGTTGAATACTTTGTAGAGAACGCGACTCGCGAAATGATCCAAATGGAGCAATGGGGTTGCCCATGGAGTCGTAAAGAGAACGGTGAAGTCAACGTACGCCGCTTTGGTGGTATGAAGGTTGAACGTACTTGGTTCGCTGCAGACAAAACTGGCTTCCACATGCTTCATACGCTATTCCAGACATCAATGAAGTACAGCAACATCAAACGTTTTGATGAGTACTTTGTGGTGGATCTGCTTGTTGATGAAGGCGAAGTTCAAGGTCTGATTGCTATTCACATGTCTGAAGGCGAGCTTGTTACTATCAAAGCAAAATCTGTTGTTCTAGCAACAGGTGGCGCGGGCCGTGTTTACCACTGTAACACCAACGGCGGTATCGTAACGGGCGATGGTATGGCAATGGCTTACCGTCACGGCGTTCCTCTACGTGATATGGAATTCGTTCAATACCACCCAACAGGTCTTCCTGGTACAGGTATCCTGATGACGGAAGGTTGTCGTGGTGAAGGCGGTATCATCGTTAACAAGAATGGCTACCGTTACCTACAAGATTACGGTATGGGCCCTGAAACTCCAGTTGGCCAACCGAAGAACAAATACATGGAACTGGGTCCTCGTGACAAAGTTTCTCAAGCTTTCTGGCACGAACAACAGAAAGGCAACACCATCAAACACCCACTGGGTGACGTGGTGCACCTAGACCTTCGCCATCTTGGTGAGGAGTACCTACAAGAGCGTCTACCGTTCATCTGTGAACTAGCAAAAGCTTACGTAAACGTGGACCCTGCAAAAGAGCCAATTCCAATTCGTCCAACCGTTCACTACACCATGGGTGGTATTGAAACGGACGGCGGTTGTGAAACTCGCATTAAAGGCCTATTCGCGGTGGGTGAATGTGCGTCTGTTGGTCTTCACGGTGCAAACCGTCTAGGTTCAAACTCACTGGCTGAATTCGTAGTATTTGGGCGCGTAGCGGGTGAAAACGCAGTGAAACGCGCGGCAGAATTCAAAGGTTGGAACGACGCGGCAATTGACGCGCAAGTCAAAGCCGTTGAAGAGCGCATCGCGAAACTGATGAACCAAGAAGGCGACGAAAACTGGGCAGAAATACGCACAGAAATGGGCCACACCATGGAAGCGGGCTGTGGTATCTACCGCCAAGAAGATTTGATGCAAGCGACTATCGACAAAATCACTGAGTTGAAAGAACGCTACAAACGCATCAGCATCAAAGACAAAGGTAAAGTGTTCAACACAGACCTTCTATACGCAATCGAAGTGGGTTACGGCCTAGAAGTCGCAGAAGCGATGGTTCACTCTGCGATTCTACGTAAAGAATCTCGCGGTGCGCACCAACGTCTAGACGACGGTTGTACAGAACGTGATGACGTGAACTTCCTAAAACACTCACTTGCTTTCTACAAGCCAGAGTCAGCACCAAGTATCGATTACAGCAATGTGACCATCACTAAGTCACAACCAAAAGCTCGTCTATACGGTGAAGCAGCAGAAAAAGCAGCGGCTGAAGAGAAGAACGCAGAGGAGCAAGCATAATGTCAGCAAATCGCATTCAAAAAGTAGACATCCTGCGTTACGACCCAGAAAAAGATGCAGAACCATACAAGCAAACATTCGAAGTCCCATTCGATGAAACCATGTCTGTACTTGACGCACTTGGTTACATCAAAGACCACCTAGACAAAGATCTGTCTTACCGTTGGTCTTGTCGTATGGCGATCTGTGGTTCTTGCGGCATCATGGTGAACAACGTACCGAAACTTGCTTGTAAGAGCTTCCTACGTGACTACCCAGACGGCGTGACTATCGAGCCTCTAGCGAACTTCCCAATCGAGAAAGACTTGATTGTTGATATGACGCCATTCATCGAGCGCCTAGAAGCAATCAAACCATACATCATTGGTAACGATCGTAAACCAGAAGACGGTACGAACTTGCAAACGCCAGAACAGATGGCGAAATACAAGCAATTCTCTGGCTGTATCAACTGTGGTCTATGCTATGCAGCATGTCCTCAGTTTGGTCTTAACCCAGAGTTCATCGGTCCTGCTGCACTAACGCTAGCCCACCGCTACAACCTAGACAGCCGTGACAACGGTAAAGATGAGCGCATGAAGCTTATCAACGGTGAAAACGGTGCTTGGGGTTGTACGTTTGTTGGTTACTGTTCTGAAGTTTGTCCGAAGAACGTTGACCCAGCAGCGGCTGTAAACCAAGGCAAAGTGGAGTCTTCTATGGACTTCGTGATTGCTATGTTGAAACCTGATGGTTCACCAAAGAAAGTGGAGGCATAAGGATGAGCAATCGTAAACCTTACGTTCGTGAAGTAAAACGCACTTGGTGGAAGAACCATCCTTTCTACCGCTTCTACATGCTACGTGAAGCGACGGTGCTTCCGTTAATTCTATTCACTCTGTTCCTAACTTTCGGTTTAGGTTGCTTGGTGAAAGGTCCTGAAGCATGGCAAGGTTGGTTAGCGTTCATGGCGAACCCAATCGTCGTCGCAATCAACATCGTTGCACTACTCGGTAGCCTATTCCACGCTCAAACTTTCTTCAGCATGATGCCACAAGTAATGCCAATTCGTTTGAAAGGCAAACCAGTGGACAAGAAGATCATCGTATTGACTCAGTGGGCCGCGGTTGCGTTCATCTCACTGATCGTTCTCATCGTGGTGTAAGGAGCTGAGCAATGAAACCGAATTATAGTGTAAACACATCACCAAAACGTTCTGATGAGCCAATCTGGTGGGGTCTGTTTGGCGCAGGCGGTACTTGGTTCGCGATGATCACGCCAATCACTGTTCTTGTGCTAGGTATCTTGGTACCACTAGGCGTGATTGACGCAGAAGCGATGAGCTACGAGCGTGTCTCTGCATTCGCAACCAGCATCATCGGTGCGCTATTCATCATTGGCACGCTAGCATTGCCAATGTGGCACGCAATGCACCGTGTACACCACGGCATGCACGACCTTAAATTCCACACTGGTGTGATTGGTAAAATTGCATGCTATGCATTTGCAGGCCTCATCACTGCACTAGCAGTTATCTTTATCTTCATGATTTAAGAGACTGACCAAAAAAGAAAAAGCTGGCTAAATGCCAGCTTTTTTATTGCTTTGGGTTACCTATGATCTTTTTGCTTTTTAAGCTTTTGACCACCCATGATCTTATTGCTGTGCGACCTTCTTTGTCTGGTCCATAAGACCCAGAGCACCAAAGCCAGTAATCACATCTAGGTTTGTTTTCAAGCCCGTTTCGTCACTTCCACCAATGTAATTTTGTGGCATCTGAACTTGGAAGTTTTGCAAATTGTTGTACAGCGAGTTCGCTACGTCTCGATTCAATTCTGCCAAGTAAACTTCACGGTTTGCTCCTAACGCCGCATACTTACCTTTTAGGACTTCAGATTCTGCGCGACCTTTCGCTAATATCGCTTTCGCTTCAAACTCAGCAGAAAGTGCGTTCGCTTTTTGAATCGCTAAGTTAGCCTCTGCGATAGCTAGCTCTTTCTCCTTCTCGACTTCAGCAAGTCGTTTGGTCTTTTCCACTTCAACGATTTCACGCTCTGCAATCTGACGTGCAACTTCCACTTCTTTTTGCTGAGCAATAATTGCGAGTTCTTTACCACGCTGGGCGTCTTGCACCTCACGTGTTCGTTGAATCTCTTTGCGTAACTGCTCGGTCTCTGCCTGTGCTTTCGACGTTTCTTGTTCCTGAATCGCGCGAATACGATCCGCCACTAAACGCTTTTTATCTGCCAATAGCTGATCTAATTGCTTTTCTGGCTGCGGGTCACCAATGGTCACCTGCGTCACTTGAATGCCGTATTGTTGTAACGGATTGTCTTGACGAATTGGTTGCCCGGTTTTGTCTACGACAGGCACGGTTTTCCATACCAGTTGATTGGTGCGCTGTAATTGGTTCGGATTGGCTTGATTCGCCCCAACAGGCGCAAGATCCAACTCTTCCACTTCAACCTGACGTCGCTCTGTTAGATAAATCCCCTCTCGTAACTGATCGCCAAGTTTCGATTTGAACTGGTTCAAGCCACCTTGGAAAAACTCTTCACCCGTGTATTGGGTTGCGGTAATCACCGTTACGTTACGTGCGTTCTTTACAAGCAGCGCATCGATCAAGTTACTGTTGTTGCGGAACTCTTTGTGCATCTTCTTCACCGCTTCAGGGTCATTACTGAGCTTAAAGCGGAATGTTACGGGGATCTGACCAATATAGGTGTCGGCAAATCGAACCTGAATCGCATCAAGGCGTTGATAAAAATCTTCGCCCTTGCTGTTACCGAATGACACGGTGATCACTTGGTCATACTTGGTGATTTTGGACAGAAATGGCATGCGAAAATGAATGCCAGGTTCAGTAAACACATCCAACTCACCAGTAATATTATTCTGATGCACGTAGCTGTAACCCGCATCGGTCATCAGCACCGAGCTATTAATCGTTAAGCCTATTGCCAACAGCGGTACGCCAAATACGGCTGCTTTTAATCCTTTATGTAGTAACTGACGTCTTTCTTCCACCTTTAAACCCCTTCCTAAACCTCTGCTTTCCATTTTGTTCTCCTTTTTGGATTGTTACTGAGTTAAATCGATAAAAATCAGATTGCTATGCAACTCAGCGACAAGTACTAATGTATCAAAATGTTACATTAAGGAATAATCGACAGATTCATGGAATAAATAAGATTTTTACGAATAATACAAAATCATCAAAAATTTGCGGAGAATATCGATGTTTTACGCTGAGGGATTAAAAGAGAAGAATCACAGGCAATAAAAAAGGCCGCCGAAGCGACCTTTCTAACAATCATATAAAGTGCTTACTTCACACGACCTACGTATTCAGCAGTACGAGTATCTACGCGAATCACTTCACCAATTGAGATGAACAGAGGAACACGAACAACAGCGCCAGTTGATAGCGTCGCTGGTTTACCGCCAGTACCTTGAGTATCACCTTTCAGGCCTGGGTCTGTGTCTACAACTTCTAGCTCAACGAAGTTTGGTGGAGTAACAGTAATTGGGTTACCGTTCCAAAGAGTGATCATACAAGTGTTGTTTTCTACCAACCACTTAGCGTTTTCACCTACCGCTTTTGCATCCGCTGCGATCTGTTCAAACGTTTCACTGTTCATAAAGTGGTAGAATTCGCCGTCTGAATATAGATAATCTAGGTCGATATCCATTACGTCTGCCACTTCACAAGTGTCACCAGACTTGAATGTTTTCTCTAGCACTTTACCAGAAAGAAGTTTACGAATTTTAACACGGTTGAACGCTTGGCCTTTACCTGGTTTAACGTATTCGTTTTCCAGAATTACACAAGGCTCGTTATCAAGCATTAACTTAAGACCGCCTTTAAATTCATTGGTGCTAACTGTAGCCATTTTTTCCTCTTACATTCTTAGAGCTAAATTCAATGCCGCACATAATAACCCGAAAAGTCGAATCTGTTGAGCAAAACTGGCTCAAACAGTTGGCGAATGGGATCTCTGATCCTGCAAAATTGCTCGAAATACTGGAAATTGATCCTTCACCGTGGCAAGACGGGTTTGCCGCGCGCAAGCTGTTTGCACAGCGTGTACCGCAAAGTTTTGTCGATAGGATGGAGAAAGGCAACCCTAAAGACCCTCTTTTACGTCAGGTTTTACCACTGAGCGACGAATTTGAGGTGCATCCGGGTTACTCCAATGATCCATTGGAAGAGCAGGACAATGAAGTCCCTGGCCTGCTACACAAGTATCGCAACCGCGCCCTGATGATTGTCAAAGGTGGCTGCGCGGTAAATTGCCGTTACTGCTTTCGTCGTCACTTCCCTTATCAAGAGAACAAAAGCGGGAAACAAGCCTGGACCAAGTGCTTAGAGTACATGGCACAACAACCAGAGTTGAACGAAGTCATCTTCTCAGGTGGTGATCCATTAATGGCAAAAGACGATGAGATTCATTGGCTTTTAGAGCACATTGCTCACATTCCTCACATCAAACGTCTGCGTATTCATAGCCGTTTACCTGTGGTGATTCCAGCTCGAGTCACTGATGAACTATGCCAACTTCTGCAAGCATCAAGGTTACAAATCATCCTCGTCACTCACATCAACCATGCCAACGAAATCAATGACGAATTTGCTGAACAGATGTTCAAGCTCAAAAGAGCGGGCGTTACGCTTCTAAACCAAGGCGTTCTGCTGAAAGGCGTGAATGATTCGGTAGAAGCTCAAGTGGCGTTAAGTGAGGCCTTATTTGACGCGGGTATCTTGCCTTATTACCTCCACGTTCTTGATAAGGTGCAAGGCGCAGCGCACTACTTTATTTCGGACGAAGAAGCGAAAGCTATTATGCGCGGACTCATCACGCGTGTATCGGGTTATCTGGTACCAAAACTCACACGAGAAGTTGGTGGCAGGCCAAGTAAAACGCCGTTGGATTTGCATTTAGAATAAGCTCTGACACTCAATTAAATTTGTCGTCTAGATTGATTATTTTTGTTCGCTTTGCACGGTAAGTCTATGCATACTCCGCACTTTTGGAGGTCAAGATGCATACAGCATTCGAACAAATTTTCGATCTTGGCCCATTCAGTTGGCCTGCCCTACTATGCTGCGCCATTAATGGGCTCATGATCGGTATAGAGCGCCAAACTCGTGGTAAACCGGTTGGCATTCGCACAGCAATATTAATTATTTCAGGCACCTACCTGTTTATGTCGATGGCAGTGTCGTTATCGCCAAATACTCTTGATCAAGCACGAGTGCTTGGTCAGATCATTACTGGCGTCGGCTTCTTAGGCGCTGGCGTTATGATGACACTTGATGGAAAAATCCATGGCGTAACATCCGCGGCTGTAATATGGGTGCTAGCAGGTTTAGGTTTGATGATAGGTTTAGGTTATTTAACGCAGTCGGTGGTTATTACTCTCCTGACATTAACCGTGTTGTTAGGTGTGGATAAAGCAGAAAACCACATCAAAGCATTACGCCGCGGTGTTCATCAAAGAATTCAACAACGCAAAACTTCATCACGATTAATTAAATAGTTAACGCTCCGAGAAACTCGCTTCATCCCATCTGTAATTAAAAAGCCCTCGACGAACATCGAGGGCTTTCTGTATATAAAGATTCTGACTTTCTCAGGGATTACTTAGCAAAGTTGATGAGTGGGAAACACTTGAAGAAACCGTTATCCGCACAGTTCAAAAGACCAATTTGCACGCCATCGATTTGATCGGTCATGTTGAAGAAACCAAACTGGAAATTAGACTTCTTAGAGATACTCGCTAAGCCCACATCCGCCATGGTGTAGCCTTCAGAATAGTTCACCGCGCTCCAGTTCAAGCCTTTTACGTTGTTCGTAATGTTAACAGCACCCAAGTTAACACCCGTCGTCTGACCTTGGTTCCAGTTAACTAAGCCTAAAGACGCGCCTTTCATTTCTTGATTTACTTTTGCTGCGCCAAAAAACAGACCGAAGTTCACACCTGTCGTACGATCCGTTTCTGACATACCAAGCAGTGAAAAGTCGACACCTTTAACCTCATTTACCTGCCCATGCAGCACAGCTAAACGAACGCCACCAACTGAAGAATTAGAAGGTGCGTTTGTGTTATCGATAGTAGAGAACATCACAGGTGTACTGTCGGCAAAAGCAACAGGTGATGCGATAGCGGCTGCAACCGCCAATGACGTCATAAGCTTTTTCATTTTCATCTCCATGATGGGAAGCAACAATTTACAACATAGTGTAATGTTCAGATTTTGCTCTGTCCCCGTTCAAAAAGTGTTAGCAATAGGTCAGATTTAACCATCTGACTCAAAAGAAAAAATATTTCTCTTCGATTTTTTGCTTCTGAAATGGCGCTTTTTACGCTCAAAAATTTCATGATAAGCCACACCAGAACGTCATGTTTCTCAGGTGACACGCATAAAAAAGTCGAGGCATCTGCCTCGACTTTTAAAGGTTTGGTCGGTTATCTTTCCGCTATAAGGTTTCCCTAGAGCGATGAGATAAGCTGGCTGTCGGGTAGCAGCGACGCATTACTGCGCCACCGCCCCCTAAGAACCGTACGTGCGAGTTTCCCCGCATACGGCTCAAGCCTTTATAAGCCCGTACTTGCATACGAGCCAGCAACAAAGATAAGCACTTCAATTAATGAAGTAGCGTCTCTCCGAATTTCTACTGATTATCACTCTTGTAAGCAAACCAGAAGACTACACCCACTAAGGCGATAGTTACTAACAAGCCTAACAGCCAGTACCACATATACATGACGAACCTCCTTCCTGTTCAAAACGTATTGTAGGGATTACCGTCAGAATCGACATCGATACCTTTGTGACCCATCATAGGTAGCCCCGTGGCTGGATTGTAGGATTTTCGTTTACGACTAACCCTAGGATGATTGTGTGCGTTGTCCTTCACAAACCTAATTACAGTTATAAGCAGGAACACGCTGAACGAAGCCAAAGCAAACTGCCAATGCACGAAAGTGACCCCAAGCCAAAATACTAACGCTGCAAAGCGATTTTTATGGATGAGGTTCAATAAGCGCATGAGCCAGAACACAATAGGAATGGCCATAACGCCCCATCCCCAAACTGTGTCAGTTACCATAACAAAACCCAATAACAGGAGAAACAGCCCAAAAACATTTACTAGATGTCTCATGACGCTCTCCCTACTGTTGGTTTTTCATTCAGTTGATTTGAGTCTATCTCAAGTTCCTTTTCGAGAGTAGCCCCCTCTGAATGTTGTCTATGGTGCAATTGCCTGTGACAGTTAATATGCAACATCATCAAATTCGAGCTCATGTCCGTGCCGCCATCCACTCTTCTGACGATATGGTGAATATCCCATTCATCTTCTGAGTGAAACTGCTGGTGACACACCGCACATTTGTAGTCTTGTCTTTCGACAATCTTCCATAGCTTCCAGTTACCCGCCAAAGATTTCTTCAATCTTTGCATTTTCAGACGCTCAAAATATTGCTCGTCTTCCGGTAGGTAACAATTCGCTGTTGCCCGAATTTTCACATGTTTATCGACTTTCACTCTCGCTGAACTCAGCAGGCGGTAGTGACCGTCTTCCCCTTTCGGTTTCGGTGCACTGAATACCCAGTTTCTATCACCCACTGTTTTAAAGTATTTTTCTTTAATCCAGCGTTTACGGCGATTCAAATGGATTCGGCGACACCACTGCCATAACATTTTCCAGATACGATAATCGATATACTTGAATGTCTCACTCGCACATACCCAGCGGTGGTAGTTGCACCATCCTCTGAGCATCGGGTTCAACTTCGCTATCACCGCTGAAGCTGGCACCGTTTTATGGCTGTTGAGATAATCTCGTATACCGCGCAGAAAATTCTTCACGTTTTTCTTTGACGGCTTAATCAACATCTTGCCGTCGTATTTACGCAAATTCTGCCCGAGAAAATCGAACCCGTCGTCTATGTGCGTGATCAGCGTTTTTTCTGCTGAAAGTTGCAGACCACGTTCGGCCATAAAGGCTTCAACAATGGGTAAAACCTCACCTTCCAGTAGCTCTTTCGAGATCCCAGTGACGATGAAGTCATCCGCATAACGCACATAGTTGACCTTAGTTTTGTAACTGGCTTTTGTGTTCTTCTTCCCGAAGTGGGATTCAAGCACCGTTTCCAGTCCGTCTAAGGCCATATTGGCGAGTACAGGTGAGATAATCCCACCTTGCGGTGTACCCGCCTCCGTCGAGTTAAACTTACCAGATTCCATGAATCCGGCTTTCAGCCACTTCTTGAGTATCGCCTTATCCAAAGGAATATTGGCGATAAGCCAATCATGACTGATAAAGTCAAAACACCCTTTGATATCACCCTCCAGTACCCAACGGGCACTGGCCTTGCGGCTGAGGTTCACGAAACATTGTTCGATAGCATCAGCACAAGAGCGATTCGGGCGAAAGCCATAGCTGTTTCGATCCGCCTTGGTTTCCGATATGGGTTCAAGAGCTAACAGGTATAGTGCCTGCATTGCTCTATCACGCATGGTTGGTATTCCCAGCGGCCTGCGTTTGCCATTGGCTTTAGGGATATAGACTCGCCTCAACGGCATTGGCTTGTAGCCTTTGCGCGTCAGTTGATCTATAGCTCCCCATTTCAAAGCAGGAGTGTTCCAGGTTTCTCCATCAACACCCGGTGTGTTTTTCCCTCTGTTTTCAGTGACGCGCCGAATGGCTATCACCTTGGCAGCAAACGAACGAGTTAACATGCGTTGCAGTCTTTTGACCTTTCGCCAGTCAGACTTTTTCGTTGCCTTTGCGATCCGCACCTGTAGCCCTCTCACCGTACGATACATTAGTGACCAATCGATGCTGTGCCACTGCTGTGCCTGGTGGGAGGATGCAGATACGTCAATTTGCATTGAAGTATGCACCTTGCTTTCCTCCATTAACGATAAGTTAAACAAGCAACACAAGGTGCATCTGTGCCCCATAGGGCAGAGATTTACCCTATGAGGCTTGAACTTGTTGCTGACAGTACCCGAAATCCTCAAATAGGAAAGGTAACGCCCACAATTGGACTCTGACAGTTTCAACTACCGTAAACTTGACGGCTTTACTGATTTTCACGCAATTAAAGACCAAGCAGACGTGGGCCCCGTTTCCGGTGAAAGCACGTTGGCTTTCTATCCAGCTCATTACAAGTTGGCTTTCGCTTTTTCTGCTCTCCTGTGCCCGCATCCTCAACAGCGCCTCTTACGAGTTGCCTGCCCTATTGGGGCAAAGATACGGGGTTTCCGAGTTCCGTTTTCATTACACGAGTTACTTAGGTTCTACCTATCCACCGATGGCGCATGAGTCAGCGTATCCCCAGATGTAAAAGAGATAACCGGCCATATACCTTTTGGTCAGAGCGTTAGTGACGACAAATCCTCCCAAAGGGATACTTAGTCGTCACGACAATAGCGTTACGCTCGTCGCGGCTGACGGTGTTTATCAGTAGTTCACTTACGTTAACCATATAACTCAGCCTAGCCCCTCAACCACCTGCTATTGGCGATTGTCTTAACCTTCACTTCGCAGCAAGGATTAACCACTTGCGTGGGGGTACATTGTCAGGAAGCTCCGCACACCGCGTTACCGCAGATGCACTATCCCTAGGCTACTATTGGCTGAACAATAGGTCTCACTGTCCAATCACCTACCCGTTCGAGTATGAAATTGGTTAAGACAATAATGAAAACAGCTTCGCACCGTGCAGGTGGCTCAAGCTTAAATAAGACACGAATATTCCCGTTACTTCACAGACACTGATAGCGCTGCTTCAACGTATATCATTCGCCTAAAGCGAGGGACACAGACTTTCGCCCATGCCTAAAATCGGACCTCTTACGAGGACCGATATTCGGGCTTGGGTTCAGCCCGAATATCGGGTTTTATTTATTTGCTATTTCGGCGGGTGGGATAGTAACCACAACACAAAGTTAGTGGTTACTATGGACGTAGCCCGCTCGGCTAGCTACCTACGCGACTCTCGTCGCACTACATCATGCCGCCCATACCGCCCATGCCACCCATGCCGCCCATGTCAGGCATCGCTGGCGCGTCTTTTTGCGGTAGGTCAGTAACCATCGCTTCAGTAGTGATCATCAGACCTGCAACCGATGCTGCGAATTGTAGTGCAGAACGAGTAACTTTAGTTGGGTCCAGGATACCCATTTCTAGCATGTCGCCGTATTCGCCTGTTGCCGCGTTGTAGCCGTAGCTACCTTCACCCGCTTTCACGTTGTTCGCAACCACTGAGTCTTCCTCACCTGCGTTCTTCGTGATTTGACGGATTGGCGCTTCCATTGCACGTAGTGCAACGCGGATACCAACGTTTTGTTCTTCGTTGTCACCCGTTAGGTGAGCAATCTTAGATGCCGCGCGGATAAGTGCAACACCACCACCAGCAACAACACCTTCTTCAACCGCTGCGCGAGTTGCGGCTAGCGCATCTTCTACACGGTCTTTCTTCTCTTTCATTTCAACTTCAGTCGCAGCACCAACTTTGATTACTGCAACACCGCCAGCCAGTTTAGCTACGCGCTCTTGTAGTTTCTCTTTGTCGTAGTCTGAAGTTGCGTCTTCGATTTGTTGACGAATCTGAGCAACACGGCCAGAGATCATCTCTTCTTCACCGATACCATCGATGATAGTCGTGTTTTCTTTCGTGATAGAAACACGCTTCGCTTGACCTAGATCTTCTAGTGCAACTTTTTCTAGCTCTAGACCGATCTCTTCAGAAATCACAGTACCGCCAGTTAGGATAGCGATGTCTTGTAGCATTGCTTTACGACGGTCACCGAAGCCAGGTGCTTTCACAGCTGCAACTTTTACGATGCCACGCATGTTGTTCACAACCAATGTTGCTAGCGCTTCGCCTTCCACATCTTCTGCAATGATAAGCAGTGGACGAGATGCTTTCGCGACAGCTTCTAGCGTTGGAAGAAGCTCACGAATGTTTGAGATCTTCTTGTCTACTAGAAGAATGAATGGGTTTTCTAGATCAACACTGCCTGATTCTTGGTTGTTGATGAAGTAAGGAGACAGGTAACCGCGGTCGAACTGCATACCTTCTACTACGTCTAACTCGTCTTGTAGCGCCTGACCTTCTTCAACCGTGATAACGCCATCACGACCCACACGCTCCATTGCTTCTGCAATGATATTACCTACGCTTGCGTCTGAGTTTGCAGAGATAGTACCAACCTGCGCGATCGCTTTTGTGTCGTTACATTCAACAGAAAGCTCTTTTAGTTGCTCAACTGCCGCGGCAACAGCTTTGTCGATACCACGCTTAAGATCCATTGGGTTCATGCCCGCTGCGACTGCTTTTAGACCTTCGTTAACGATAGATTGTGCTAGTACCGTTGCTGTTGTTGTACCGTCACCCGCTGCGTCGTTTGCTTTAGACGCAACTTCTTTAACCATTTGTGCGCCCATGTTCTGGAATTTATCTTCCAGCTCGATTTCACGCGCTACTGATACACCATCTTTAGTGATAGTTGGTGCACCAAAAGATTTGTCTAGAACGACATTACGTCCTTTAGGACCCAGTGTTACTTTTACTGCGTCAGCCAGAACGTTTACACCTTCCAGCATTTTAACTCGTGCGTCATTACCAAATTTAACGTCTTTAGCAGCCATCTTTGATTTCCTTTCTAAAATTCTTTGTGTGTAATTTCGTAATTGAATCTGAGCAAAAAATTACTCAATGATTGCTATTATTCAACGATCGCCATGATGTCGTTTTCAGACATGACAAGCACTTCTTTACCGTCGATTTTTTCAGTTTTTGTACCGTAACCTTCAGCGAAGATAACGGTATCACCGACTTTAACGTCTAGTGGCAGTACGGTGCCGTTTTCTAGGATGCGGCCTTTACCCACAGCTAGAACAACACCGCGAGTCGATTTTTCTGCAGCAGAACCAGTCAGAACGATGCCACCAGCAGACTTAGATTCAACTTCTTTACGTTCAACGATAACTCGGTCATGTAATGGACGAATGTTCATCGGTCGTCTCTCCTGAAAATTTCCATGTTTATTTGATAATTGTCCTTAGGGACTGTAGCCCCAGACACGTGATCCCTATATAAGGGGTCGAAGCAGCGATCCCAAGGGGGTGGCACAAAATTTTTGTGACTTAGTTAAAATAACGAACAACTAGGCAACGGTTTGCGTTAGAAATGCTCACTCGCTCGGCATCTCGCTTTCTTGTATCCTTGCAGTTTGCTCACCAGATAGTTGTCACACATGCAGGAAAATAACAAGCTGGAACCCCAAGCGACCGATAAGCATGGTTTGTTGACCGCACCCATTCCTGAAACGCTGCGGAAAATGACCGTACCCATGACTATGGGCATGATCGCAATTTTGATGTTTAACTTGGTGGACACGTTTTTTATCTCGTTGCTTGGCACTCAAGCGCTAGCAGCTATCAGCTATACCTTCCCTGTCACCTTTGCGGTTAACTGCATTACGATGGGGATTGGGATTGGACTATCGACCAATATTGGTCGCTTGCTTGGGCAAGGTCATGCACCACAAGCTGCACGGTTCACCACCCACGGTTTGTTATTAGCCGTGTTACTTGTGGCTATCGCGTCTTCTATTGGCTTTACCACCATTGCGCCATTGTTTCGTTTTCTTGGTGCGTCTGATGATCTCATCCCTCTTATTGAGCAGTATATGCAGGTCTGGTATCTCACCATTCCTCTGCTAGTGATCCCAATGGCGGGCAACAGTGCTATCCGAGCTACTGGCGACACAAAGACACCAGCAAAAGTCATGATGTTGGCTGGTTTGATTAATGGCATGCTCGATCCATTGTTGATTTTCGGGTATGGCCCTTTTCCGGAACTTGGCATTCAAGGCGCAGCCATAGCAAGTGCCTTTAGCTGGTTAGGTGCTTTGTGTGGCTCATTCTATGTGCTAATTAAACGGGAAAAATTGCTTGCTCAACCCCAATGGGCTTTGCTGAAACAAGACTGGCAACAGACACTAAAAATTGGTACCCCTGCAGCGCTATCAAACGCGATGAATCCGTTGTCCGGTGCCATTCTGATGATGCTGTTATCCAACCACGGTACAGCAGCGGTTGCTGCTTACGGGGCAGCGCAGCGTATTGAGTCCATATTGATTTTAGTATTGATGTCGCTGACCTCTGCCCTCACACCGTTTATGGCACAAAATTTAGGAGCCAAACAACCGCAACGAGCCTTTTCCGGTTTATTTATTAGCATGCGTTTTGCAGTGGTATTCCAAGGGTTTATCTTCTTGATGATGGTACCGCTGAGCATTCCTCTGGCTGCGCTGTTTTCTCAGGAAGATGCGGTGAAAAACCTGCTTTGGCATTATTTACTGGTGGTGCCATTTAGTTATGGCTTCCAAGGCATCGTGATGATGTTAGTCAGTGGTTTGAATGCGATGCACAAGCCATTGCGTGCATTCCAGTGGAGCTTTATGCGGCTGTTCATTTTTACCTTGCCATCGGCTTGGGTCGGGAGCCAAATCTACAGCATTGAAGGCTTGTTTATCGGTATCGCGGTTGGGAATACGTTGGGTGGGCTACTGGGCTACTTGTTTGCGCTGCGCGAGCGAAAATTAACGCTCATAGAGCAGAGCAGCGTGTCTTAACACTCGTCTATCGCTAGTTTCTTTTTGTTGATTCTCAAATACAAAAAAACCGCGGAAAGCCGCGGTTTTGTTTATCTATTTCAAGCTTGCTTAGAACAACTCTTCAGCAACTTTGTATAGATCGTTGCGTACTGGACGCTTCATGTTTTCGATTGCGTCGATGATATCGTGGTGAACAAGTTGCTCTTTCACGATACCTACACAACGACCACCATGACCTTCGATCAATAGGTGAACAGCGTAGTTACCCATACGAGATGCTAGTACGCGGTCAAATGCAGTTGGACGACCACCACGTTGGATGTGACCAAGTACTGTTGCACGAGTTTCACGACCTGTCGCGGCTTCGATGTCACGTGCTAGTTCATTAGCATCCATCATTAGCTCAGTAAGCGCGATGATCGCGTGTTTCTTACCTTTAGCGATACCATCTTGGATGTTGCTGATCAGCTTGTCTTTGTCTAGACCAGTTTCCGGAGTGATGATGTATTCACAACCGCCCGCAATTGCAGACATCAGAGTCAAATCACCACAGTGACGGCCCATGATTTCTACAATTGAAATGCGTTGGTGAGATGAAGAAGTATCACGTAAACGGTCGATTGCATCGATAACGGTGTTTAGTGCACTTAGGTAGCCCACAGTGTAATCCGTACCTGCGATATCGTTGTCGATTGTGCCCGGAAGACCGATACATGGGTAACCCATTTCAGTCAGTTTCTTCGCACCCATGTACGAACCATCACCACCGATTACCACTAGTGCATCGATACCATGTTTTTTCAGGTTCTCAATCGCTTTTTCACGAACTTCCACTTGTTTAAATTCAGGGAAACGTGCAGAACCTAGGAACGTACCACCTTTGTTGATCACATCTGAAACGCTAGAACGATCTAGCTTCTCGATGCGGCCTTCGTATAGGCCTAGGTAGCCGTCGTACACACCGAATACTTCCAATCCTTCGGATAGTGCTGTACGTACTACGCCGCGTATCGCAGCGTTCATACCAGGTGCGTCACCGCCACTTGTTAAAACACCGATCTTCTTAATCATGCTCACCCTCGATCTTTGGCAATCAATTATTTAATTTTCTTTTAGGCCCCTTGTTACCAAGCAACCTGCATAATCCAGAACTGTGCGTTATGTTACATTTCCTCTACAGGATTACCAATGAAAACGCACTTTTTTATGTAACTTTTCTACTTATGTAAGAGTATTACAGTTTCTCTATGAAACTTTGTTGATTCATATCAGGATCACGAATCTTAATAAGTATTGATGGAAAGATAGTCAATAAGTACCTGTTTGTCGTCGGGCTCTGATGGATTTTTCAAGCCTACCAATCTTGCGCTTTCTGCTCTTTCTCAGGTCCGAAAACGACAGACAATGGATCTTGATGGATCAGTACGTCCGCATCAGGAAACAGAGCCAATAAATTATCTTCCACTTTATCAGCAATGTAATGCGCCTCAATTAATCGTAAGTTATCGTCTAGCTCTAAATGCAACTGTATAAAGCGCGTCGGTCCTGACATTCGTGTGCGTAACTGATGCACACCCAATACCCCTTTTACGCTCAAACAAGCTTGGTTAATTTGCTCAAGCTCTTCATCGGGCAACTTTCTATCAAGTAAGGTTTGAATCGCTTCGCTGACCATTTTGAAAGCGCTATAAAGAATGAAGACACCAATACCAATCGCAAACACAGCATCCGCTTGAGTCACTCCAAAATAACTGAGCCCCAGAGCCACCATGATCGCAGCATTCATATACAAGTCAGTCTGATAATGCAGAGAATCCGCCGCTATTGCTTGGCTCCCCGTCACGCGAACCACATGTTTTTGGAACATCACCAAGCCAAGTGTGACCACAATCGCAAACAGCGATACATACACACCTAACTCCGGTGCGTGTAAAGCATGTGGGCGGAAAAATCGGTCAATCCCGTTAAGAATCAAAAATACTGCCGAGCCCGAAATAAACATTGCTTGGGCTAGGGCCGCTAAGGACTCAGCTTTACCATGTCCAAACGTATGTTCGCGGTCTGCCGGTTGTAAGGCGTAACGAACCACCACAAGATTCACAACCGAAGCCGCGATATCTAACATGGAGTCAATCAATGACGCCAATAAGCTCACTGAGCCGGTTACCCACCACGTGATGACTTTTACTATCAGAAGAAGCGTCGCCACAATGGTTGCAGTCCAAGCGGCGGTCGTAACTAAACGTGCGTATTGCTGTTTCATAATCAAAGAGTTAACTAAAACCATACGTTGAGTATATTGAATGACCATGAAATAACCAGATCAAAAAGAGGCAACCAATGGCTGCCTCTTTATATAACATCAATTCATGACTTAATTATTGCGCGACTTTTCCATGCGCTTGTGCATTCTGTCGCCACACTCTTGCATACGTTCATTTTGTAGCTCAACAAATTTCGCTTTCTGCTCAGGTGTTAATACGCTAAGCATTTGGTGCTTTCTTTCTAGCATTTGCACGCGACGTTCCGTTTGGCGCGCAACCATCTCTTTTGCTAATTCGGTAGCTTGAGCTTCATCAAAATTATCCGCCAGCAAAAGCGATTGCACTTTTGCGTGATGCGCTTGACGCTCAGTCATACGTGCTTCTTTGCCATCAGAGAATTTTGCTTTCATTTCCGCTTTGTTTGCTTCACGCATTTCTTTTAGCTGATCTTTTTGTGCATCAGTCAGGTCTAGTTGACGCATGACACCTCGGTCCATACCCATGCCGCATTCGTCACGAGGACCTTTATGATGGTTTTTACCACCGTAAGCGAATGCGCTTGCGGCGCCAAGAGTAAGAGGTAGAACAACAGCAGCTAACACAAGTTTTTTTGCAGACTTCATAATACGATTCCTTACACAGGTGAGTGGTTCTTCTGAGCTGTTCTCACAGCGCTTGAGTATAGAATACGACCCGCTAGGTAAAGCGACGTATAGGGAGCGTAAAGAATCGTAAAGAGTGATTTTTCTCCTCTTCGTTGCGCATCATTCCAATGTAATATTAGGCTATCGGTAACTTACTATAGGTGCCCCCATGGCAAACATTCTTTTAATCGATGACGATATCGAGCTAACCAGCTTATTAAAAGAAGTACTCAGTTTCGAAGGGTTTGACGTCAGCGAAGCAAATGACGGTGAAGCCGGCTTAGCCGCGATCAATGATAAGATTGATTTGATTTTGTTGGATGTCATGATGCCAAAACTCAATGGCATGGAAACGCTGAAACGCTTACGTGAAAATTGGGAAACTCCCGTCTTGATGCTGACCGCTAAAGGGGAAGAAATTGATCGCGTGATCGGCTTGGAACTGGGCGCGGATGATTATTTACCAAAACCTTTTAGTGACCGAGAGCTGTTAGCGCGAATCCGCGCGATTTTACGCCGCACTAGCAGCACACAAAAAAATACCAAAAACAGCGATTGCATTGAGTATCAAGAAATCCGCCTCTATCCCGGTAAGCAAGAAGCGTATTGTGAGCAACAGCTACTCGATCTCACGGCAACCGAGTTTGCGCTACTCACCCACTTCGTACAAAACCCAGGACAAGTGCTGACCAAAGAGACACTGAGCTTAGATGTGCTTGGTAAACGACTCGCTGCTTTTGATCGCGCTATCGATATGCATGTCTCGAACTTACGTAAAAAATTACCAGATCAAAGCAATGGCAAGCCGCGAATCAAAACCCTGCGTGGTCGTGGCTACATGCTGCTTGAGGAGGATTAATGCGCCTATCACGCATCAAACTGCCAAACATCAATAGCCTGTATGGACGCATCTTTGCCATTTTTTGGTTCACCATGTTATTAGTATTGATAGCCGTGCTATCACTGCCACATTTGGACCCACGCAAAGCTCGCGATATTCCAGAAGAACACTACAAACGTATGGTAGAAACGCGTGACTCAATCCAACAAAAATACAGCCAGCAAACTGATTTAGGCCGCATACTTTTTCGTATCGAGGGCAACCGCCACGGCAAGCACGACCCTCGCCCACGAGTGTTTTTTTCTGACTACAGCGGTAATGTTCTTACGACAGAAAAACGCAGCAATTTTCAATTGCGTGCCATGCAAAACTTTGTCACCAGTATCGAAGATTACAATAATCCAAAGCAGAAGCTGTATGGTCGATACATGATTGCGGGCCCAATTCCTATCACTTTGGCAGATTCCGATATCTTGATGTACGTGGGCTTCAAGTGGAATGAGCCACCACCTCTACTCCTGCGTCTGTTTGATCACCCATTCCAGCTCTTGCTTGCGGTCATGTTGGTTAGTACACCATTGCTGTTATGGCTTGCTTGGGCTTTGAGTCAGCCTGCACGTCGTCTTGAAGCCGCTGCTCAACGTGTAGCGAAAGGTGAATTTGTCACAGATCCAAATTTAGAAAAAGGTACGGCGGAATTTCGTCAAGCAGGCAGCAGCTTCAACCAGATGGTCGAAGCGGTTAATCAAATGATTTCAGGACAACAACGTTTGCTATCCGATATTTCTCACGAGCTGCGCTCACCTTTAACTCGTCTGCGCATGGCAAGCGCATTAGCGACGCGTAAACAAGGCGAAAGCCCAGAACTGACTCGTATCGATACCGAAGCGCAGCGCTTGGAACAGATGATCAGCGAACTATTAGAGCTTTCTCGCATGCAGGCGAACAGTCATATGACTCGCGAAACACAGCCACTAGAAAGTTTATGGGAAGAAATCATTAAAGATGCGCAGTTTGAAGCAGAGCAAATGGGCAAACAGCTACACTATTCAGAATTACCTAAGCGCAATATTTCCGGTAACCCTAAACTGCTGATGAGTGCGGTGGAAAATATCGTTCGTAACGCCATTTACTACGGAAAAGATGAGGTACAAATAGACATCAAAGCCGATGACGATACGCTTCGTATCACGGTTGACGATAATGGAGAAGGTGTACCAGAAGAGGAACTGGCCGCGATTTTTCGCCCGTTCTATCGCGTTTCCACGGCACGCGATCGCCACTCTGGCGGCACAGGTCTCGGCCTAACCATTACCGAAAGTGCCATTCGCCAGCACAGTGGCACGATCGCAGCCAGCCGAAGTCCTTTAGGCGGATTGCGTATGAGTATCACCTTACCGATCAATTGTTAGTCTCAATTTGATGAACTAACAATAATTCGCACCATATTTCTAGAGTGAGTGATTCACAGCCCCACCCTCACTTTAGAAATTGGTGAGGCTTCTTAGAATACCCTTACAAAGATCAAAGTTGATAATAATTATCGTTAGCATTAAAGTGAATTTTCCAATTAAGGAGGATTTACTATGTCACATACATTTCCCGCTCTGCCTTACCCGTACGATTCACTAGAGCCGTACATCGACGCGAAAACCATGGAAGTGCATTACAGCAAACACCACAAGACGTACTTTGATAAGTTTGTAAATGCCGTTGAAGGGAGTGAGCTCGAAACTCAGTCATTAGACGAGATCTTTGACAATATCTCTAAGCTCAGTCCAGCAGTACGTAATAATGGTGGCGGCTATTACAACCACATCATTTATTGGAATTGCATGTCACCAAACGGTGGCGGAGAGCCTCAAGGCGCGCTTGCTCAAGCAATTAACGATAAATTTGGTAGCTTTGCGCAATTTAAAGAGGCGTTTGCCCAAGCTGCCATCAATACCTTTGGGTCTGGCTTTGCATGGCTGATCGTAAAAGATGGTGAGATTCACATTACGTCCACCAGCAATCAAGATAACCCTCTGATGGACGTAGTGGATGTGCGCGGTGAACCAATCCTCGCATTAGACGTGTGGGAGCACGCGTATTACATCAGTTACCAAAACCGTCGCCCAGAATATATTGATGCGTGGTGGAACGTCGTCAACTGGCGAGCAGTTGAAGAAAACTATGCTCACGCTCTCTTATAAAGAGCATCGATACGTACGGTATTAACATCCGCGCTAATGCCTGCTTTCATACCCAGGTCAATCTTGCTGAATCTCGCATATTTCGGTGACTTGGGTATATACTGCCCCTCTCTTTGACCAACTCTATTTCAATACCATGTTTGATATCGCTTTATACGAACCAGAAATCGCGCCGAACACCGGCAACATCATTCGACTATGCGCCAACTGCGGTGCAAACCTTCACTTAATTGAACCTCTGGGTTTCGATCTTGAAGAGAAAAAAGTCCGCCGTGCTGGTTTGGATTACCATGATTTAGCTCGCGTAACACGCCATAAAAACTATCAAGCGTTCTTAGAGTATTTAGAGACAGAGAAGCAAGGTAACTACCGATTGTTTGCCTGCACCACCAAAACCACAGGTCACCACGTTGATGCACAATACCAAACGGGTGATGTTTTGATGTTTGGTCCAGAAACTCGTGGTTTGCCTGCTGAAATCATCGATAGCTTGCCAATGGAGCAGCGTATTCGCATTCCAATGATGCCGGACGCACGCAGCCTAAACCTTTCGAATGCCGTTGCGATCATTGCTTTTGAAGCATGGCGTCAAATGGGCTTTGAAGGCGCATTGTAAGCAGCACGAATTCCAAATACAGAAAAGGGCGCTTGGTGCGCCCTTTTGTTTTCTTTACTGACTAACTCAATCAGTTGAGCTTGTTGCGATCATCATCGTCTTTACGCTCGTATTCCCCTTCGAAGGTCTTGCCATTATCTGACTGGGAATCAAAAGGGTCACGACGGAACGGGTCTTGCTCAAATGGCCCCTGGTTAGAGAAACCACCTTGGAAGCCACCACCATGCATGGTTTTCACCACCATTTTGCTCATCAAGTATTTAGCTATCGCGGCGCGTGGCGCAGGAAGCAACACCAACATACCAAGGGCATCGGTCATAAAGCCCGGGGTTAACAGTAGCACGCCAGCCACCGCTAGCATTACGCCTTCAAAAATTTGCTGGGCTGGAATTTCACCTTGTTCAAGACGCCCCTGTACTGACATCAGTGTTTGTATACCTTGGCTACGAACCAACGACGCACCAACAAATGCAGTGATTAAGACTAGTGCAATGGTCGGCCATAAACCTAAAAAGCCGCCCACCTGAATAAATAAGCCGATTTCAATGATCGGAACAAAAATAAACGCTAATAATAAGATAGGAAACACACGCCCTCCTTTGTTTAATTCAGTGTAATGGTAAAAGCAGACTAAGCTCAAACGAATCGTTGTAAAAAAGCGTGTTCATACTGGTCTCCTTCTTTTTTAGAAAAAGTAGCGGGAGCGCGTTTCATTCAATTGCATACCGATTTTTTCGTGCTTTTAAAGTGCTAATTTCGAACTCTAAAAACTCATGTTTGTCGAGGAAAATCGAGTACCTATAAAGGGTTATTAATAACCCGTTCATACTTTGCAAATTATTGACTCATGAAAAACGAAAAAGGTGATCTAGTTACTATTTTTATGCGCTAGGTGCAGTATCATGTGCCACATAAGTCAGGACGGATTTTCCAGCCAAAAATTCTGATGAATGGATTCTAGATTGCAGAAATGGCTAATAAATAACTTTATTATCAGAATTATCATCTAAGGATCCTGCTATGGCTACCCTATCTGATGCTCCAAAAACAGCAAACCCAGCCACTCGTATTGAAGAAGATCTATTAGGTCAACGTCATGTCCCTGCAGATGCGTACTACGGTATTCATACGCTACGTGCGATCGAGAACTTCAACATCTCTAATATGACCATCTCTGACGTACCAGAATTTGTACGCGGCATGGTAATGACCAAAAAAGCCGCAGCGTTAGCAAACAAAGAACTTGGCGCTATTCCAAAAGACGTTGCAAACTACATCATCGAAGCGTGTGATTTGATCCTAGAAACTGGCAAGTGTATGGATCAGTTCCCATCAGACGTATTCCAAGGCGGTGCAGGCACTTCAGTTAACATGAACACGAACGAAGTGATCGCAAACGTTGCGCTTGAGTTGATGGGTAAAGAGAAAGGCCAATACGAATTTGTTAACCCAAATGACCATGTAAACAAGAGCCAATCAACCAACTGTGCGTACCCAACAGGTTTCCGTATTGCGGTATACAACAGCGTACACAAGCTAATGGAAGCAATTGAGTACCTAAAAGGCGCATTCGAACTTAAAGCCGTTGAGTTTAAAGATGTACTGAAAATGGGCCGTACTCAGCTTCAAGACGCAGTACCAATGACAGTAGGTCAAGAGTTCCATGCATGGGCGGTAACACTAAACGAAGAGATTCGTGCTCTAGATTACACATCTAAACTCCTCCTAGAAATCAACCTAGGCGCAACCGCAATCGGTACTGGTCTAAATACACCAACTGGCTACCAAGCGCTTGCAGTAAAACACCTAGCGGAAGTAACAGGCCTTGACGTTGTTGCAGCAGAAGACCTTATCGAAGCAACGTCTGACTGTGGTGCATACGTAATGACTCACGGCGCGCTAAAACGCCTAGCAGTGAAACTATCGAAGATCTGTAACGACCTTCGTCTACTTTCTTCTGGTCCTCGTGCGGGTCTAAATGAATTGAACCTACCTGAAATGCAAGCAGGCTCTTCAATCATGCCAGCTAAAGTAAACCCAGTTATCCCAGAAGTAGTAAACCAAGTTTGCTTCAAAGTTCTCGGTAACGACAACACGGTTTCTTTCGCAGCAGAAGGCGGTCAGCTACAGCTAAACGTTATGGAACCTGTGATCGCACAAAGTGTGTTTGAGTCTATCTCTCTACTACACAACGCGTGTGTGAACCTACGTGATAAATGTATCGACGGCATCACTGTGAACAAAGAAGTTTGCGAAAACTACGTTTACAACTCTATCGGTATCGTCACTTACCTAAACCCATACATCGGCCACCACGAAGGTGACATCGTAGGTAAGATTTGTGCAGAAACTGGTAAGAGTGTTCGTGAAGTCGTGCTAGAGCGCGGTCTGCTTACAGCAGAGGAGCTTGATGAAATCTTGTCAGTAGAAAACTTCATGCATCCTACTTACAAAGCAAAACGTTACGAGTAATAACGAATCCGAAGGGGGCCACTCAGGCCCCTTTTTTAGGCTCTCATACGGTTAACCACATTTTTTATATGCTTTTATTGCCGCTAAACCACTAGGTTCTCATTCTCTGAGCATTTACTCCTGTTCCTGAGTGTTCAAAAAATCAGAATCAAATAAAAAACTAAAGAGGTATCAATATGGTCATGGTCGAACTCTTCGTGGTTCTGCTCTTCATCTATTTGGGGGCAAGAATCGGTGGTATCGGCATTGGTTTTGCCGGTGGTGCTGGGGTCATTGCGTTGTCTTTGATCTTGGGCGTACCAACAAGCCAAGCTTACATTCCCGTTGACGTAATTTTGATCATCATGTCTGTAATCACCGCTATCGCAGCAATGCAGGTAGCGGGTGGTTTAGACTGGATGGTGCAAGTTGCTGAAAACTTTTTGCGCAAGCATCCTGAGCGCATCACCTTTTATGCGCCTATCGTAACTTACCTAATGACATTAATGGCGGGTACTGGCCACACGGCATTCTCTACTTTGCCAGTGATTGCAGAAGTAGCGAAAGGCCAAGGCGTGCGCCCTTCTCGTCCACTGTCTATCGCGGTCGTAGCATCGCAAATCGCTATCACCGCATCACCAATCTCAGCGGCTGTTGTAGCGTTCGCGGCAATGCTGCACCCATTTGGCGTTGACTACCTAACACTACTAGCAATCTGTATTCCAACGACGTTCATCGCGTGCATGATCGGTGCGTTCGTGGCGAATTTCATGGGCTGTGAGCTAAAAGACGATGCTGAATACCAAGAGCGTCTAGAAAAAGGCTTAATCAAGCTAAATACAGAAGCAAAACGCGAAATCCTACCAACAGCGAAGAAAGCAACCTTCATCTTCCTAGGCGCAATCGCATTTGTCGTGTGTTACGCAGCAGCAATTTCTGGCTCTGTTGGCCTTATCGAGAACCCTGCTCTAGGCCGTAACGAAGCTATCATGACGGTAATGCTAGCAGCTGCGGCAGCTATCGTAATGAGCTGTAAAATCGATGCTGGCAAAATCCCAGCCGCAGCAACATTCCGCTCTGGTATGACAGCGTGTGTGTGTGTTCTTGGTGTGGCATGGCTAGGTTCAACGTTCGTTAACGCGCACGTTGACGGCATCAAAGAAGTTGCGGGTGCGCTACTAGCAGACTACCCATGGATGCTAGCACTTGTTCTATTCTTCGCTTCAATGCTGCTTTACTCTCAAGGTGCAACCACGGTTGCGCTAATGCCAGCAGCACTTGCTATCGGTGTGGCACCACTTACCGCAGTTGCATCTTTCGCAGCAGTAAGTGCGCTATTCGTGCTGCCAACTTACCCAACGCTACTTGCCGCGGTTGAGATGGACGACACGGGTTCAACTCGTATCGGTAAGTACGTATTCAACCACCCATTCTTTGTACCTGGTGTGGTAACCATCGCTTCTGCGGTAGCACTTGGCTTCGCATTCGGTGGTCTACTGATCTAGTAGAAACAGAGTCTTACTCGGGGAGCTTCGGCTCCCTTTTTTATTGCCTGTTGTCTTGATTTATGCTCAATAAATCTTCATTTTCATGAAACTTATTGACTCGCCTCCGGGTCTGATTGAGTTACACTAACGGCAATTATCTAAGATGAATTGACTCTTTTATGCGCGCATTACTTTCCGTTTTACTCTTAGGGCTCATTACCTTTTCCACTCCGTCTTTAGCTTTATTTGGCAAAGACCAGTTTAACAGTAGCCAGAACAACAGTTTTGGTACCAGCAGCGACAGTTTTGTTCCTGTTGATCAGGCGTTTCCATTTAACTTCTACCAGCAAGATGACAAATTGATGCTCGATTGGCAGGTACGTGACGGGTACTACCTATATCAAGAGCGCTTGTCTGTAGCTGGTGAGAAAGTATCGCTAGGCGAACTGCAAATGGAAGACGGCACACCGCATAAAGATGAATTCTTTGGTGACGTGCATATCTATACTCAACCTCTCTTCGTTAATGTACCAATGCATGATTGGCAAGACGGTGCTCGCGTAGTCGTGCAATACCAAGGTTGTGCGAAAGCAGGCTTCTGTTACCCGCCAGAAACTCGCGTGATTCCTATCAACGCGTTTACTTCGTCGAACTCAGATTCAACAACGGCGACAACTGCATCAAAAGCAGAACAGGCACCAACAGCAACGCCACCAGCGGCGCAATCATCTACGTCTGATGACACATCATCAGCGCCAGTAACACAGCAAGATAGCCTTGCAGCCAACCTTGCTGATAACTGGTGGACACCACTTCTGTTCTTGGCGCTTGGTGTGGGCTTGGCGTTTACACCTTGTGTGCTGCCGATGTACCCAATTCTGACCAGCATCGTGCTTGGCAGTGGCAAACTGAGTCAGCGCCGTGCGCTAGGCTTGTCGTTTGTCTATGTACAAGGCATGGCGCTGACTTACACCCTACTCGGCCTTGTGGTGGCATCTGCAGGTATGCAGTTCCAAGCGGCAATGCAACACCCTTATGTGCTGATTGGCTTGAGCGTACTGTTCATCGCACTCGCTTTGTCTATGTTTGGTCTGTACTCATTACAGCTACCAAGCAGCGTTCAAACGTGGTTAAACAACCTCAGCAACAAACAGCAAGGCGGCAGCAGTGCTGGCGTGTTTGCAATGGGGGCAATATCTGGCTTGGTGTGCTCACCATGTACCACGGCACCTCTGTCTGGTGCGCTACTTTACGTTGCACAAAGCGGCGATTTGCTTACCGGTGGTATCGCGTTATACGCGCTGGCGATGGGCATGGGTATTCCGCTGATTCTTGTTGCGGTCTTCGGCAACAAACTGCTACCAAAAGCAGGTGGTTGGATGGACCGAGTGAAAACACTCTTCGGCTTTATTCTGCTTGCCGCACCTATCTTCTTACTAGAACGTATCATGCCAGAAATGTGGTCAACGATTCTGTGGTCAGCACTGGGTATTGCTGCTTTTGGTTGGCTATACCACATCAAAAACAGTCTAGAGTTTGGTGGCTGGAAACAAAGTGCCGTGGGCATAATCGCCGTCTTAGGTTTGCTAGCCTCAGCACAACCTATTTTAAATTACTGGTTTGGCAACAGCACAACACAAACTCAGCAAGCCACTGTTAGCTTTACTCGCATTGCTAACGTGGCGGAGCTTGAAGAACAACTGGCACTTGCGAAAGCGGCAGGTAAACCCGTCATGCTCGATTTCTACGCCGATTGGTGTGTAGCATGTAAAGAGTTTGAAAAGTACACCTTCCATGACCCAAGCGTCGAAGCCAAACTGCAAGACTTCGTTCTTCTGCAAGCGGACGTGACCAAAAACCAAGTGCAAGACATCGAACTACTGAAGCACATGAGTGTGCTTGGTTTACCAACAATTGAGTTTTGGGATGCCAGTGGTGAACGCGTTTCAAACGCTCGTTTGACGGGCTTTATGCAAGCCGAGCCTTTCTTAGAGCATATCAAGCAGTTCTGATAACCAGATATTCAAACGCCAGTGATGTCCACTGGCGTTTTTTATTGCTCAGATTTGAATAAGAACATTGCGTTTATATGCAATTTTCCTAATAAAAGTCGATTTGGTTCAGACTTTTAGCGAATAAATATTGTCCACTCTCTCAAAGCTGGACAATAATAAATTTAACTAAATAGTCAAAAGTGTTTAACGTCATGGATTCGACCTACACCATCATTATTGCAGATGATCACCCACTCTTCCGGAATGCCTTGTTTCAATCTATCCACATGGCTATTAGTGGTGCAAATTTGCTGGAAGCGGACTCACTCGACGCACTTCTGGCTTTGTTAGAACGAGAGGAAGAGCCAGATTTAGTGCTATTGGATCTCAAAATGCCAGGAGCAAATGGTATGTCTGGCTTGATTCATTTGCGAGCAGAGCATCCAGATTTACCTATCGTCGTCGTTTCAGCGAGTGAAGAGCCGGCGATCGTGACGCAGGTGAAAAGCCATGGTGCATTTGGTTTTATTCCCAAGTCCAGCGACATGCGCGAATTAGTGAACGCGCTCAATCAAGTGCTGAATGGCGACCCATACTTCCCTGAAGGGTTGATCACCAATAACGCGGCATGTAATGACTTAGCGGAAAAGATTGCTGCGCTAACACCGCAGCAATATAAAGTGTTGGGAATGTTGTCCGATGGCTTGCTGAACAAGCAAATCGCTTACGAATTGAATGTTTCAGAAGCCACCATAAAAGCGCACATGACAGCGATTTTCCGTAAGCTCGGTGTAAAGAACCGCACGCAAGCCGTGATTATGCTGACGGAAATGAGCGACTAGATTGACGTCTTATCGTCAGACTTACTTTTTTCGTTTGGCAATCGGATACCGACTTTAGTGACCTGCTGATCAACAACATCAGCGACGATCCAATGCAAACCTTGCCACTCGAAATGGTCTCCCAATACTGGCGTGCTACCTAATTGCTCTTCGACAAGGTTTCTCAAACTTTTATCCAGCGGCTCATCCCCCAGATTCAAACCATACATCACGGCAATATCGGCAAGCTTCACTTCAATATCGAGGAAGAAGTCACCGAAGAATCGCGCTAGCGACGCTTTCTCTGGGGCTTCACTAAACAGTAAGCTCAGTGCATCTAAATCCTTTTCTTGTGCTAATACACACAAGGTATCATCTTCCTCAAGACGCGTACTGCCGGATGGGTGCAATAGCTCTTTACTGCGAAATACAGCGGCGATACGCGTTCCTTCCGGCATCGAAAGACTACGTAATGGCTCACCAATGCACCATTTATCTGCTTTAAGTCTATAGATAAACAGCTCCCACTCACTGGTCGGGTAAATCTCTACACCCGTACGCGAAATTGGCTCAGGCTTAGAAGGTAGCTCGACCTTTGCAAGAGACATCGCCTTAGTCAACGTGCCCCCTTGTACTATCAAAGACACCATTACTACAAAGAATGCCAAATTGAAGTACAGTTGAGCATCTGGCAACCCTGCCATCATTGGAAATACCGCGAGGATGATAGGTACAGCGCCACGCAATCCTACCCAAGAGACAAACCACTTTTCACGTGGCGTGAAACTCTTGAATGGCAGTAAACCAATCCAAACTGAGATTGGTCGGGCAAACAAAATCATCCCGAAGGCAAGCGCAAGACCTGGCAACGCAATAGAGAGTAAATTAGATGGTGTAACCAACAAGCCAAGCACCAAAAACATACCAATTTGAGCTAGCCACGTCATACCATCTAAAACATGAAGAATAGAGTGTCGGCTGCGTGTTGGACGGTTACCTAATAAAAGACCAACGAGGTAAATCGACAAAATACCACTGCCACCCAAAGTGTTAGATAAAGCAAAAATAAGCAAGCCACCACTGACCGTTAAAATAGAATACAGCCCATCTGGTAATTGATTGCGATTGATAACTTTCCATAAGATCCAGCCACCAGCGAAGCCAAGTAACGCGCCGATACCAAACTGCTTAAGAAAACTGAACGCCAAAAAGCCCGCACTTAAATCTGCGCCAGGGTTCGCTAAAATAGCAATCAGAGTTACGGTCAGAAACACCGCCATAGGGTCATTGGTGCCGGATTCAATTTCCAGCGTTGAACCAACACGTTCGTTCAGGCTACGACCTTTGAGTAGAGAGAAGACCGCGGCAGCATCGGTGGAACCAACAATCGCACCAACCAATATGCCTTGCAATAAATCTAAGTCGAATAACCACGTTGCCATCAGCCCGGTCAAAATGGTGGTGATCGCAACGCCAAATGTCGCCAAAGAGACCGAGGGCCATAACGCAACCCTAAAGCTGGCGACCCGCGTTCTCATCCCACCATCAAGCAAAATGATGGCTAATGCGAGGTTACTAACCAAATAAGCGATGGAAAAGTTATCGAATAAAATGCCGCCTAAGCCGTCTTCCCCCGCCAGCATTCCAACGGCTAAAAATACCAAAAGAATTGGGATCCCCAACTTAGAAGACACTGGGCTTAAAAGAACGCTAAGTGCGATTAACAACGCACCTATTAGAAAAAAACTGTTAATGGTGTCTGCGTCCATTCTCACCCTCCCTTAATGAAAAACGATAATAATTGTGATGAGCAAGGCTACTTCGTTAATGAAGTAATGCCCTAATCTGCCTCCCCTTTACACCGTCTCAAAATGCGAGGTTGTACGAGAATGACTCAGTTATATTACTTTATTGTGCGTTAAAACGGTGATTTGATGCGAAAACTTTATGTAAATAAATTACTTGTGAGCTTTCTTATCTACGCCTTCTCTCTTTAAGAGCCACAAGATCACCACCAATACTTACACAGCATCTCCAAGTTCAATGAAGAAAAGATTAATGGCCAGTCTTAATCATGCTTGTTTATCCAATCAACCTTTAGACCTTTGGCTAACTTAACAGTTTATTAACATAATATTTTACCCCTTTGTTCGCTGCAAAAGCCCATAGCATGGGGATTCTTCATTTTTAACACCCCGACTAAAGTTGAAAAGAGTTATTGCCAACACCTTGCTAATGTACACATTGAAACATTTCATTAACAACAATACCAATCGTAAGGAGACGGCAATGGCATTTGAAAGCGAAGAAAGAGCCAAAGCCTATTGGGACAAAAACGTGAAGCTCATGATCGGCCTAATGGTCATCTGGTTCGTCGTGTCTTTCGGCTGCGGCATCTTATTTGTCGACGTACTAAATCAATTTCAACTAGGCGGTTACAAACTCGGTTTCTGGTTTGCTCAACAAGGCTCCATCTATGCCTTCCTAGGAATTATTTTCTATTACGCATGGAAGATGCGCCAAATTGACCGTGAATTCGGCGTGGACGAATAAGGAGTCACTCAGATGGATTTGAAAACTATTACCTACCTGGTCGTTGGCGCCACGTTCATCCTGTACATCGGGATTGCTATTTGGGCTCGCGCCGGCTCAACCAAAGAGTTTTATGTTGCTGGTGGCGGTGTAAACCCGATTGCAAACGGTATGGCAACCGCAGCCGATTGGATGTCCGCAGCGTCGTTTATCTCAATGGCAGGCTTAATTGCCTTCATGGGCTATGGCGGCTCAGTATTTCTAATGGGTTGGACTGGTGGTTACGTTCTGCTTGCGCTGTTGCTAGCGCCTTACCTACGCAAATTTGGTAAGTTTACGGTGCCAGAGTTTGTTGGTGAACGCTTTTACTCCAACACAGCACGTATCGTAGCGGTTGTTTGTCTTATCATCGCATCAGTGACTTATGTTATCGGTCAGATGAAAGGCGTGGGCGTTGCGTTTGGTCGCTTCTTAGAAGTGGACTACTCCACTGGCCTATTAATTGGTATGTGTATCGTTTTCATGTACGCGGTTCTTGGCGGCATGAAAGGCATCACTTACACGCAGATTGCTCAATATTGCGTACTCATTCTTGCTTACACTATCCCTGCAATCTTTATCTCTCTGCAACTCACTGGTAACCCAATCCCACAAATTGGTCTGGGGAGTACCATGGCTGGTACCGATGTCTATCTACTCGATCGGCTTGACCAAGTGGTGACCGAACTCGGATTCAGTGAATACACGACCCAAGTACGTGGCGACACACTTAATATGTTTGTCTACACCATGTCACTGATGATTGGTACTGCCGGTCTACCACACGTAATTATCCGTTTCTTTACCGTGCCGAAGGTTCGCGACGCACGTACATCAGCAGGCTGGGCTCTGATCTTCATCGCAATCCTTTACACTACAGCACCAGCGGTATCAGCGATGGCTCGTCTCAACCTAATGAATACGGTAAATCCAGCTCCGGGTCAGCACCTAGCGTATGACGAGCGTCCTGCGTGGTTCAAAAACTGGGAAACAACTGGACTACTCGGTTTTGACGATAAAAATGGCGATGGCAATATCCAATACACTTCAGATGCGTCCACCAACGAACTGCGCGTTGATAACGACATCATGGTATTGGCTAACCCAGAGATCGCTAAACTACCAAACTGGGTGATCGCACTTGTGGCAGCAGGTGGTCTTGCAGCTGCACTATCTACCGCAGCAGGTTTACTACTCGCCATTTCTTCAGCTATTTCCCATGACTTAATCAAAGGGGTTATCAATCCGAACATATCCGAGAAAAAAGAGCTACTTGCTAGTCGAATATCAATGGCAGTAGCGATAGCAGCCGCAGGCTATCTCGGTTTAAATCCGCCTGGATTTGCCGCAGGTACGGTAGCACTCGCCTTTGGTCTTGCCGCTTCATCCATCTTCCCTGCATTGATGATGGGCATCTTCAGCAAGAGCATCAACAAAGAAGGCGCAATCGCCGGTATGATTGCGGGTATCAGTATTACGCTGTTCTACGTATTCCAACACAAAGGCATTCTTTTCGTTGCTGATTGGAAATATCTAGAAAGCTGGGGAACAAACTGGTTCCTAGGTATTGAGCCAAACGCGTTTGGTGCTATTGGCGCACTATTTAACTTCATCGTCGCATTCGCTGTATCCAAAGTAACAGCAGAAACGCCACAAGAAGTAAAAGACCTAGTCGAACACGTTCGCGTGCCAGTAGGTGCTGGTAGTGCAGTGGATCACTAAAAACTAATCAAAACCACAAAAGCCCCGTTTGGAACCAGCCGTCCGGGGCTTTTTTATTCTCACTTTTCAGTTACCATATTCGCAGTATGTCGTTGCAAGGAAGCCAAGATGTTCAAAAACAAGCACTTTATTCTCGCTCTACTGATTGCGCCAGTTCTCTCTTTGATCGCTTACTTCGGTACCGATATGGCCCTCAGCGAGAAGCCCCACGCGGCGCAAGAAGGGGAAACTTACAAACTCGCGAGTAAGTCTAATTGTCGTTACACCAGCGGTCTGTGTGATATGGAAAATGGCGATTTTAAAGTGAAATTTCGCTCGGAAAAACTCACTAAAAATAACTTAGAATTGTCACTCAACGCCGCTTACCCACTCGAAGGGGTTAAAGTTTCTATTGTGAGTGACAAAGAAAAAAACGCTCAACCGATTGATATGAAGCCCGCCGATCAAGCAGGCCAAAGCTGGTACATCACCTTACCAAAGCCTGCATCTGCAGAAAGCTGGTTAAGAGTCGTCATTCAATCAGGCGGCACACTATATTATGGTGAAACACAAACCGCATTTGTGAAGTACGAAACCTTATTTACTGAATAACGGTGACAAGCTAATTCACCGGTCTTCAAACGACATTGAATTAGTTTCACTTAGCATAAATGAATTCCTACTCAGCCGACGCCTTTGCGTCGGCTTTTGTTTCCGTAAGTCTTTCTTCAACAACCTCTTACTCTAAAAAGGGTTGCCAACCCACAAGTTAATTGATAATAATTATCATTACATTCAATGAGAGGTGGTTATGGACAACAAACGGGACATCTTTAACGCATTTTTTAAAGCCCAAGATAGATTCCTTCTCGCCGCACCACATGGCTTTGAGCCAGACGTGATTCATGACTATATTCATTGGGGAATGGTGTTGTCTTCCTGTTATGAACACGATGCCGATGAAGAAAATCTATTGTTGTGTGAGCTGTTTTTACGTCAGGTTTATTTCCATTTACTAGACGCAATTCAAGACTCAACTCGCAGTCGTATCTTCCGTCGTGTTTGTCTCGATTCTATCCATACGCCATTATTCTGCCTCAAACGCTATTACTACCAGTTTGAACAAGGCGACGTGAAATTTCTCGCACTACAACAACAATTACGCCTGATTCAAATCTCACTCGATTAACCAAAAGGATCCCTACCATGAGCACCGAATTCCGCATAGAAACTGACAGTATGGGCGAAGTAACGGTCCCTGCAGATGCTCTCTACCAAGCCCAAACTCAACGCGCCGTCGATAACTTCTCATTCAGTCAACATAAAATGCCATCTGGTTTTATCAAAGCGTTAGCACACATCAAGCAGACTGCGGCACTCACCAACGCACAGCTAGGGCTGCTTGAGGGAGATATTGCCAACGCGATTGCTGACGCAGCTCAAGCAATTATCGAAGGCAATCATATTGAGCAATTCCCAATTGACGTGTTCCAAACGGGATCTGGCACTAGCTCAAATATGAATGCGAATGAAGTAATTGCAACACTGGCCTCCCAGCATCTAGGCGGCACTGTCAGCCCTAATGATCACGTCAACATGGGGCAAAGCAGCAACGATGTGGTACCAACGGCCATTCAAGTTAGCGCAGCATTAGCCATCGAAAAACAGCTCTTCCCGGCCCTGTCACACCTCAGCCAAACACTAGAGTCTAAACAGCAAGCATTGAAAGATGTTGTAAAAACCGGTCGCACCCACTTAATGGACGCGATGCCAATTACCTTTGCTCAAGAACTTGGCGGTTGGCAGTTCCAAATCGAGCATGCAAAACAAGCGATTGAACAAGCTCTTCCTGCTGTAAAAGCCTTAGCCCAAGGTGGTACGGCGGTTGGAACGGGGATCAATGCCGATCCACGCTTTGCAGACTTATTCGCTAGCAACCTAACCCAGTCAACTCGTATTCAGTTCACGGCCAGTGATAACTTCTTTTTCAATTTAAGCAGTCAAGATGCGATCGTCGCTCTGTCGGGACAGCTCAAAACAGCAGCAGTTGCGATCATGAAGATCGCAAACGATCTTCGTTGGATGAATTCAGGCCCATTGGCTGGTTTAGGTGAGATTGAATTACAAGGCTTGCAACCGGGTTCTTCCATCATGCCTGGCAAAGTAAATCCTGTGATCCCAGAAGCCGCAGCTATGGCATCAGCGCAAGTCATTGGTAATGACACCACCATTACCGTCGCAGGCCAAGCGGGCAACTTCCAGCTTAACGTCATGCTGCCAGTTATTGCTCATAACGTATTGGAGAGCGTCGAGTTACTCTCTAACAGCGCAACCGCTTTAGCTGACAAAGCCATTGCGACGTTTGAAGTTCGCCAAGATAACTTGGATGTAGCACTCGCCAAAAACCCTATTTTGGTCACGGCTCTCAACCCGGTCATTGGTTACCTAAAAGCGGCAGAAGTCGCGAAAAAAGCCTACAAACAGGGACGCGCGATTATTGATGTCGCGGAAGAAGAAACTGATTTGGATAGAGCCACACTAGAGCGATTACTTAATCCAGCCAAACTGACTCAAGGCGGAGTCGCAGAATAAGCGGCAAACTCAGCCTATCAACTAAGATTACAAACATCGAGACCTCCATTCGGAGGTCTCTTTTTATAGCGATTTTTCAAACACTCCAATCCTAAGCGACTCGATTGAGCACCGAACGCAGCTTAAGCGGCTTAACTGGCTTAGCAATAAAGCTGAACCCATTTGCTTTGATGCCATCAAGCATATCATCGGTACGATCTGCACTGATGATGACGCCTTCAAAGCTGTGGCCTAATCTCAGGCGGCATTGCTGTAGCACTTCTAAACCAGTACGACCATCATCAAGTCGGTAATCGGAGAAAATTACATCCGGAATCCAACCATCCTCAAGCGCTTGTAGACTTTCAACTAAATCAATCGCAACTCGTGTATCGCAGCCCCATCGGGAAAGTAAGTTTTCCATGCCGACTAGAATGTCAGGCTCATTATCGACACATAGGATTCTCAGATGACCAAGTTCAGATTGCTTACTCATTGCCACGTGAACTGGATGAGGCTGAACATGATCAGCTTTATCTAGGGTGATGGAAAAAACACTGCCTTTTCCAACCCAAGAGCGCATCGAAATTTCATGCCCAAGTACCTGAGCAATTCCTTTCGAAATCGCCAAACCAAGTCCGAGACCTTGGTCGGAACGAACTTGAGTTCCGCGATTAAACTCTTCAAAAATCTCTTGCTGCTTCTCTTCTTCAATCCCCACTCCATTATCCCATACATCAATACGCACTCGCCCTTTCACGCGGCGAACACCGAGTGCGACTTTGCCATTCGGGTTATAACGAAACGCATTGGTCAGGAAGTTTTGCACCACACGGCGCAGCAGTTTGGGATCCGACTTAACCATGAGTGAGGACGGAATCATGGTGAACTCTATACCTTGCTGTTTGGCTAACGCACTAAACTCAGCATTCAAATTCGATAACACATCATTTAACGCAAAGCCATGCACGTTGACTTCCAACTTGCCCGATTCCAAACGCGAGATATCCAGCAAATCTCCAATTAAGTCTTCGGCAGCCTCTAAAGCACTTTCAATGTGTGCTGACAGCTTTTTGGCTTCGCTGTCTTTGGCGACTTCCGATAGTGAAGAAGCGAATAGACGCGCCGCGTTGAGCGGTTGCATCAAGTCATGGCTTACTGCCGCCAAGAACCGTGATTTGGATTTCGATTCCAAATCCGAGCGCTGCGTCGCTTCCACCAGCTGCTTGTTAAGTTGTTCTAATTCTCGAGTCCGCAGACGTACCCTTTCTTCCAATGTCTCGTTGGCGTCTTTCAGTGCTTGCTCTGCATCACGGAATACGGTGATGTCGGTAAAGCTCATCACAAAGCCACCACCTGGCATTGGGTTACCTTGCACCTCTATCACGCGACCATCGGGACGAACCCGAGAAGAGGTGTGCCGAGTCCCTTGCTCAAGGTGATAAACACGGCGACGAACGTGGTCATCAGGGTCACCAGGGCCACACAACCCCTGCTCTGCATTGTGCCGAATCACATCCGCAATCGGTCGACCTACTTGAATCAGGCCTGGCGGAAATTCAAAGAGTTCTAAATAGCGTTGGTTCCACGCTACCAAGCGTAGTTGCTTATCGACGACCGCAATACCTTGTCCAATATGCTCAATCGCGCCTTGGAGTAAACCCCGACTAAAATCGTACAGTTCAGAGGCTTCATCGACGATAGTCGCCACCTCTTCAAGCTGCATGTTTCTTCCTTGCAGAGCGGAAGTAAGTACTAACTTAGCAGAAGATGCACCAAATACCCCTGCTAGCACACGCTCCGTATGCCGAATCAGAGAAGATGGCGCTTGCTGATTCGGCATTAACTCTTCTCGTTGCTGGCTCCAGTAGGCTTGAAACGCCGCTTTAACTCGCGTTCGTCCGACAAATCTGGACGCTAGCATTTCCAGTTCCGCAACCGTAACGCGGCTCTGGTACAGGCTCATATTTTCGCTTTCAGGCAGCGGTGTACCAACGAATGATGCCGATTGTAAGCGCTCACTTAGGCTTGGTCGGGTAGCCATAGAAACCACAACAAAACACACTGCATTAGCGACCACACTGAGGATCATCCCCCAATCTGAAATCGCGATATCAAAACTAGCCAATACCTCTGGTGGCGTAATCAACCAGATCAGGAAGTTATTACTGGCGTCTCCGGCAAGCATGTCTGTTTGGCTCATTAACGTAATCAACCAGGTAGCAAAACCCACCGCGAGGCCAACATACACACCTTTCTTATTCCCTTGACGCCAATACATACCGCCAACCAGCGCAGGAGCAAATTGCGTGATAGCCGCGAACGAGAGAAAGCCGATAGCAGAAAGTGAATGAATGGTGTCCAACGCTTGATAGAAACACCACGCGCCAATCAACAAAACTAAAATCAAACCACGGCGGATCCGCAGTAATAATTCAGAAAAATGGTGGTGGTTACGCTGCGTCAGTCGCATGCGACGCAATAGCAATGGCATAACCAAGTCATTCGAGACCATGATCGCTAAGGCAATCGTCGATACGATAACCATGCCGCTTGCCGCTGAAGTACCGCCTAGAAACGCAAGCAAGGCGATTTCACTCGCCCCGACCGACATCGGCACACTGATGACATAAGTATCAGGCGAAGCGCCACTCAAGAGGCCTTGCCCTACCCACGCAATAGGTAAAACAAAAATCCCCATTAAGATCAGATAAATGGGGAACAACCAACGAGCCACGTGCAAATCTTGAGCACGTTCATTTTCCACCACCATCGTATGGAATTGTCGCGGAAGGCAAACGATCGCCAGCATGGTCAGTACAGTATGAATCAATATAGTCGGGATATTTGGTGACTGATACGTCTGCGCGGCAACATCAAGTAAGCTCAAACTCTCGGTGTTCATCGCCAACCAAACAATGAAGACACCGACCACTAAAAAAGCCAGCAGTTTGATAATGGATTCGAAGGCAATTGCCATCATCATCCCACGATGGTGTTCCGTGTTATCAATGTGGCGGGTACCGAATAGCATCGTAAAAATCGCCAATGCGACCACAACAAACCACGACACGCTATCGTTTTGATAACCAAAATCAGTAGCCAGCTCCGGAGCAATAATTTCAAGCCCCATAGTGATACCACGCAGCTGTAAAGCGATGTACGGCAAAATTCCCGCAACCGCTATGAGCGTAACAACCACGGCCAAACCTTGGGATTTACCGTAGCGTGCTCCGATAAAGTCAGCAATCGACGTGATGTGTTCCCGTTTAGCAATCAAAATAAGCCGAGCTAAAACGCGCCATCCGATGGTAAACACTAAAATGGGAGCAATATAGATGGGCAAGAAAGACCAAGGATTACTGCTGGCCTGCCCGACCGTGCCGTAGAAGGTCCATGATGTACAGTACACCGCAATGGAAAGGCTATAAATCCAAGGCCGCCAGCGTGCTAGCCACCTTTTCTGAATGTCGCCGTACCACGCGATGATAAATAAAGCTCCCAAATACGCTAAAGAAACGGGAACCACCAGCCATCCTTGCATCCGATATCCTTTCTTGCCTTTCTTGCTACTTTTAAAGCAAGAGAGTAAATTACCACCTTCTAAAGAAGGTGGCTTTGTGTGAGCCCCCTAAAAGGGGGCCTTTGTTTAGTCCAGCGCCAA
>NZ_JAWOWL010000036.1:0-54859 GCF_033340395.1 Vibrio sp. 1159
TGTTTTACCGTGGTCAACGTGGCCGATAGTACCAACGTTAACGTGCGGTTTCGTACGTTCAAATTTTTCTTTAGACACGATCGTGTTCCTTCCTAGTTATGATTCGTCGTGATCATTATTGATCGACGACGCGCCAGAAATTGTTATTTTATGCGCCAACGCCCGTTAGCGCAATATTTGGACGCCCTGATCTCGCAAAAAGTCGTAAACTTTTTGCAGTTCAATCGTCAATTAGTAACCACGCTCTGCAATAATTTTATCTGCGAAGTTTTTCGGCACTTCAGCGTACTCGTGAAACTCCATAGAGTAAGACGCACGGCCTTGAGTTGCAGAACGTAGATCAGTTGCGTAACCGAACATTTCGGATAGTGGTACTTGAGCACGGATGATCTTAAGACCAGCCACACCTTCGTCCATGCCTTCAATGATACCGCGACGACGGTTTAGGTCACCAACAACGTCACCCATCCAGTCTTCCGGAGTGGTTACTTCGACATTCATCATAGGTTCTAGAATCACAGGTTGTGCTTCTAATGCACCTTTCTTGAATGCCATCGAGCCAGCGATCTTAAACGCCATCTCGCTTGAGTCTACATCGTGGTAAGAACCATCAAATAGTGTAGCTTTAATATCTAGTACAGGGTAACCCGCTAGAACACCACTATTCATTTGCTCTTCGATACCTTTCGATACCGAGCTGATGTATTCCTTAGGAATCACACCGCCCACGATTTCGTCTACGAATACGAAACCTTCACCAGGCTCAGAAGGCTCAAGTTTGACCCAAACATGACCGTATTGACCACGACCACCTGATTGACGAACAAACTTACCTTCAACTTCCGCTTTACCACGAATGGTTTCACGGTAAGCAACCTGAGGTTTACCAACGTTACAATCAACGCTGAATTCACGCTTCATACGATCAACGATAATGTCTAGGTGAAGTTCACCCATACCTGAGATCAGAGTCTGACCTGATTCGTCGTCCGTTTCCACGCGGAATGATGGATCTTCCGCTGCTAGTTTACCTAGCGCGATAGCCATTTTCTCTTGGTCTGCCTTAGAACGAGGCTCTACAGCAATCTGAATAACTGGTTCAGGGAACTCCATGCGCTCTAGAATCACTTTGTGGTTCTGATCACACAGTGTGTCACCTGTTGTTACGTCTTTCAGACCGATAGCAGCTGCAATATCACCAGCGCGAACTTCTTTCACTTCTTCACGCTTATTCGCATGCATCTGAACGATACGACCGAAACGCTCTTTCTTCTCTTTTACTGAGTTGTAAACAGCGTCACCCGAGTTTACAACACCGGAGTAAACACGCATGAAAGTTAACGTGCCCACGAATGGGTCAGTCGCAATCTTAAACGCTAGCGCAGAGAAAGGTTCGTTGTCGTCAGCATGACGCTCAACTTCATTTTCTCTTTCGTCGACACCTTTAATTGCAGGTACGTCAACAGGCGATGGCAAGAACTCAACTACTGCATCCAGTACCGCTTGAACACCTTTGTTCTTAAACGCACTACCACAAGTAGCCAGTACGATTTCGTTATTTAGTGTGCGAGTACGTAGAGCTTGTTTGAGCTCAGCTTCAGTCAATTCACCTTCTTCAAGGTACTTGTCCATCAGCTCTTCGCTAGCTTCAGCAGCGGATTCAACCATGTGGTTGCGCCACTCTTCAGCAAGTTCAATCATGTCAGCTGGGATGTCTTCGTAAGTAAACGAAGTGCCTTGATCGGCATCATTCCAGTTGATCATTTTCATCTTGATAAGGTCGATGACACCTCTGAACTCATCTTCCGCACCAACGTTCAGCTGGATTGGAACAGGAGTCGCACCAAGACGATTCTTAATTTGGTTCACAACGCGTAGGAAGTCTGCGCCCGCACGGTCCATCTTGTTTACAAATACCAAACGTGGAACGTGGTATTTGTCTGCTTGACGCCATACAGTTTCAGACTGAGGTTCAACACCAGATGAGCCACAGAACACAACCACAGCACCATCAAGTACACGAAGAGAACGCTCTACTTCGATAGTAAAGTCAACGTGTCCAGGGGTATCAATGATGTTTACGCGATGCTCAGGGAACTGTGCTTCCATACCACGCCAGAATGTAGTAGTCGCAGCGGATGTGATAGTGATACCACGCTCCTGCTCCTGCTCCATCCAGTCCATGGTTGCTGCACCATCGTGAACTTCGCCGATTTTGTGAGAAAGGCCAGTGTAGAACAGAATACGCTCAGTTGTGGTTGTTTTTCCTGCATCTACGTGAGCACAGATACCGATATTACGGTAGAGCTCAATAGGAGTTTTACGAGCCACGATTGTATCCTCTTACTAAGGTGTACCTTAGAGTATAGAAAAGTGCTGCGAGAGAACCTCGCAGCACAGAAGGTATTACCAACGGTAATGAGCGAACGCTTTGTTTGCGTCAGCCATGCGGTGAACGTCTTCACGTTTCTTAACCGCAGTACCTTTGTTCTCAGACGCGTCTAGCATTTCAGCAGCTAGGCGTTGAGCCATAGATTTTTCACCACGCTTGCGCGCAGCTTCAACCAACCAACGCATAGCAAGTGCGTTACGGCGAACCGGACGTACTTCTACAGGTACTTGGTAAGTTGAACCACCAACACGGCGAGATTTAACCTCTACCGCTGGGCGAACGTTTTCAAGAGCTTCTTCAAAAATAGCTAAGTGGTCTTTACCAGACTTTTCAGCCATAGCATCTAGTGCAGTGTAAACGATTTTCTCTGCAGTAGATTTTTTACCGTCAACCATTAGGATGTTAACGAATTTTGCCAGCAATTCAGATTTGAATTTTGGATCTGGAAGGATCTTACGCTGACCAATGACGCGACGACGTGGCATGGATTTATCTCCGTTGTCTTCTTCAGGTTTTATCCAAAACTTTTCAGTTTTTTCAAAAAATTAAAAATAATTTAGTGTTTGGCCTTACTTAACGGAATCCATTAAGACTTAGGACGCTTCACACCGTACTTAGAACGACCTTGTTTACGGTCATTTACGCCAGCACAGTCTAGTGCGCCGCGAACAGTGTGGTAACGCACACCTGGAAGGTCTTTAACACGACCACCACGGATTAGAACAACTGAGTGCTCTTGAAGGTTGTGACCTTCACCGCCGATGTACGATGTAACTTCGAAGCCGTTTGTCAGACGAACACGACAAACTTTACGAAGTGCTGAGTTAGGTTTTTTAGGTGTAGTAGTGTAAACACGAGTACATACACCACGTTTTTGTGGGCACGCTTCTAGTGCAGGCACGTTGCTTTTAACAACTTGCTTTGCACGTGGCTTACGTACCAACTGGTTAATAGTTGCCATTAACTAGCTCCTGATTTACTTGAAAGTAAGCTTTGTGAAAAATCTATCCCCAACTGCCAATGCAGTTAGGGACGCAAAATTCTATGCAGCAGTGAGAGGTGTGTCAAGAAATATACGGATCTTTTTTGTTCAATTAGAACAATTCATCCGTAAAGCTTTGTCGACAGCAAATCTTGTTCAATCCCAAGTTAGGGATTTATCCTGTTTTGCTGTTAGTTCAACGAAGCCTGAATAATTCACAATCGTCAGCGATGGACTGATACGATTTGCAATACCGCGAGCTTGTGCATCGCTCTCTAACACAAATACGCTGCGGTTTTTAAGATGGGAAAATGCTTTATGTTGCGAGTTAGCAGCGTACACTGCATCTTCTATAAGTAAGATGTCATCCTGTTCACTGCATAAAGGCATAGCGTCTTCTAGAGCAGAGACTGTTTTTATGATGTGTAACATAACTTCCTCAAAAAGACAGTAGCTTACCAGCGTGTTGTAACTTATCTTTGAGCTGCTCTGAGCTTAACGCTTGGGCTTCAATGACTAAATCCGCTTGCGCCAAACCTCGCTGGGTTAACGACTCTGAACACACAAAGACTTGTTCGATGTCGTATAAATCGAAAAGCTTTAACATCGGCGCGTAATCTTTACTCAAAATATTGTTGGGGTCTTGTCCGAGTAGAAGCTGGTATACCCCGTCACCCATGAAAATGACGCTGATATCTTCACAGTAAGCCGACGCGGCTAACAGTGCATCCACACCTTCACGACCAGCTGCACTGCCATGTGGCGCACTACGAAATAGATAAGTTAACTGACTCAAAACTGTACCACTCTGTCTTGGGTTAACATCGCTTCAGCTAGGCTACCTAAGCCTGCTTGTTCAAAACCATCGGCTAGATTGTTCTGAACCAAACCATGTTGATTCGCTTCTTCTTCACTTACAATCCCGCGACGCAAAGCGGCCGCGACACAAGTTTCTAGGCGAACACCATGCTCTTTAGCCAAAGACTGCCACGCCTTATTGAGATCAAATTCATCGTTGGCTGGCACACTCAAAGCAGTACCATTAGTCACACCATCTTGATAAAAGAAGACGCTCACTAGCTGATGGCCTTGCTCTATCACCGCTTTGGCAAACTGATAAGCACTGCGCGCTGACTGGCTGCCATAAACGGGACCATTCACCACTAACGTGTAAGTCAGTTTACTCACCTTTCATCATCCTCGGTTTTACGTTGACGAATGTACAAGTAAACGGTGTGTTTTGAAATATTAAGGCGATCCGCGACACGGTTGATGGCATCTTTAATATCGAAGATACCTTTGTCGTACAACTCCATCACGATCTGGCGATTCTTGGTGTTGTTAGACACGGATTTATCCGCATTGATCTCTTCGATGGTGCGTTCAACAGTTTGGTCCACCAGCTCTTCTACGTCACTAGCAAAGTTGACCGAGGAAGCCGCTTCTTTCGCTTCTTGCGTCGGCATGAAAGACTGAAGAACTTGCGAGAAAGGCGCATCCAAGTTGACGTTGATACACAACAAACCAATCACGCGATTTTCGCCATTACGAATGGCGACAGTAATCGACTTCATCAACACGCCACCTTTTGCACGGGTAAAGTACGAACGTGAGAAGTTGCGCTCCGAGCCTTCGATGTCTTTTAGCATCTTAAGCGCTAAATCAGTGATTGGTGAGCCGACTTGGCGCCCCGTGTTTTCACCGTTAGCGATTTTAATTGCAGAGGTATTTAAGTCTTCTAGAGAGTGAAGAACGATTTCACAAAATGGACCTATCAGGCTGGCGATACCATCCACGACCGCCTCATAAGATCTTAAAATGATTTTGTCGTGCTCGGTAAACGGCATCACGTTAACGGATTCCATTTCGAGCAACATCTCCGCGTTTATTGTTTCTGTAGTTGTCATAAGCCTTCGAGCGAAAAATCAACAAATTGGTGTAAGTTTATCAGAAAATTTGAAAAGCAACCTAGCAAACTCACCAACTAGTGACCTAGAACAAAAAAGGCCCGTTAAACGGACCTTTTTCAATAACTTATCGCAGCTTATTGTTATTGCTCTGCGTTGTCGTTCTCAACTTTTAGCAGCTCAACTTCAAATACTAGCGTTGAGTTAGCAGGAATGCTTGGTGTGTCTTGGTCACCGTATGCTAGCTCTGGCGGGATAACGAATTTGAATTTAGAACCCACAGGCATTAGCTGAACACCCTCTGTCCAACCTGGGATTACACGGTTAAGTGGGAACGTTGCAGGTTCACCACGATCGTATGAGCTGTCGAACTGAGTACCGTCGATCAGAGTACCTTTGTAGTGTACTTGAACCGTATCAGTGTCTTTTGGCTTCTCACCTTCAGCTGGTGTCATTACTTGGTATAGAAGACCTGTATCTGTCTTCACTACGCCTTCTTGCTTCTCAAACTCAGCTCGGAAATCATCGCCAGCTTTTTTCGCTTCAGCTGCTTTCTCAGCCGCTTGTGCTTGCATCTTTTCTGCAACACGCTTGTCTAGAGATTCTAGTGCTGCACGTGTTTCTTCTTCATTCAATTCAGCATTGCCTTTGAAGACGTCTTCGATACCTTTTAGTACCAAATCTTTGTTAAGATTAATGCCGATTTCGCTTGGCTTGTCGATGCTTGTGCTTAGGTAGTTAGCAAATGAAACACCGATTGCGTATGCCGCTTTGTCGTCGTCGGTTTTAAAGTGAACCGCTTTACCGGTTTCTGCTTGAACTTGTTCTGCTTGAGGTGCGGTTTCTGTTTTAGTTTCTTCTTTCTGACAACCTACCGCTAGCATAACTGTTGCAGCAAGTAGCGACACTTTTAAAACTGATTTCATTAAATTCTCCCAATAATGGCTCTGCCATTGGTTGTTGTGCACAAATCTTCTATGAGACTAGTGAAGACAATCGTTATACCAATATACTAGCTATATGTCTTAAGACACAAACCGGATTATTAGATGTGATGCAAAGAATTTTTCATTTATTCCTATATTTAATTGTCATCACCACGTTAAATGGTTGCTTTTTCGCCGAGCGTGAAGTGCAGCGTTGGCCGATAGAACCTCAAGGTGCGACGAGCTTCGCACTTAGCAGAGATGGACGGTTTGCTCTGCTCTATTCTCAACAACGTCATTTGATGTTGTGGGACCTAGAGCAAAATGAACAACTAGCCAACCTGGGTGAACTCGATGCCGATGCCAATGTGGTTTCCCATATCCGCATATCTGACAATGGTCGCTACGCAATTACAGCAAGCCAAATGAACTTCGCAGTTTGGGACCTAGGCTGGACGCAATCCGAAGGCCTTTGGTCTATCTCTGATGCGCTCATTCGCGACGTTGATATCACCAGTAATGGTGAACAAGTTCTGCTTGGGTTATCCAACGGTAAAGCAATTTATGTCAACTTAGTCACCGGGCGTCGCATGGAGTTCCTTGCGCATCGTGAAAAAGTCAATTCCGTGGCCATTTCTCCTAATGGGCGCTTCGCCCTAACCGGAGGTAATGACTATAAAGCGTATCTGTGGGATACCGAAACCGGACAAGTACTACGAACCTTCGAACATGAACAACGAATTGTTCGCGTGGCCCTGCAAAGAGATGGAAAATTAGCAATGACATCTGATGGCGGAAACCAAGCGATTGTTTGGAATTTAAAAACTGGACAAGAAGTCACACAGTTGAGCAGTTGGTCACGCCAATTAATTTTCTCTACCGCACGATTTTCTGACGACGGGACTCAACTAGTCACAGGAAGCCCTTCTGGCCGTGTGTCGATATGGGATACTCAAACCGGAAAACGAATGAGTGGATTTGAAGTGGAGCCCAAAAAAGACACTCGCCCTCCCCGTGCGGTCGTGTATGATGCAGCCTTTGATTCAAAACAACGCGTAATTACTGCTACTTCAGCAGGTATTGCCCAAGCTTGGCAGTTAGAGAACGGATCATGACAGAAAAAATCATTCAGCAATTGGAAGCACGCATTAATGACTTAGAATGTCAGCTTGCGTTCCAAGAACAGACTATTGAAGATCTGAACGGAGCTTTATCGCAGCAACAACTGCAAATTACCAAGATGCTCGATCAGATGAAATATGTGGTAGGTAAAGTAAAAAATATGGACTCGTCGAATTTAGCCGATCCGTCAGAAGAAACCCCACCACCGCATTATTAAAATGCAGGCTCAAATAGCATAAAGCCCAGAACATGTTCTGGGCTTTGTTGTATTAATTACTTAAGAAGGTACTCAAGAGGAAGCTATTCGTCGGCGTAGATTTTAACGCTCAGCTCGCCTTGCGTATTAATGCCTGCTCGGTACATGCCAGAACTGTTCATCGCAAAGTGCATCTCACCTTTAGCATCAATGGCAATCAAACCGCCCTCTCCGCCCATCTGTTTGAGATCACCTTGGATAATGTGTTCACAAGCCGTATGAATATCTTCTTGTAAGTAACGCATACGTGCTGCAACGTCTTCCGCAACACGTTTACGAATAAAGAACTCGCCGACACCCGTAGTGGAAACTGCCACGACGCCATTTTCGGCCACCGTACCACAACCAATAAGAGCCGAATCTCCGACTCGGTTGTATTTCTTATTCGTCACGCCACCCGTACTGGTGGCAGCGGCTAAGTTGCCTTGTTGATCTAACGCTACCGCACCAACCGTACCGTGCTTACGGTCATCTGGGTAACGAGATTCCGACAAAGCAAACAGTCCTTTCTCACGCATAGACAGCAACTGCTCATAACGGCGATCAGTAAAGAAGTAATCTTGCTCGGTATACTCATGGCCTTGCTCAAAAGCAAACTTCTCTGCGCCCTCACCCACCAACAGCACATGATTGCTGTTTCGCATCACGTCACGAGCGAGCTCAATTGGGTTTCTGATATGACGAACCCCAGCGACCGCGCCTGCTGCAAGGTTTCGCCCATCCATCACAGAAGCGTCCATTTCAACCATTTCGTTGTTGGTCAGCACTGAGCCTTTACCCGCATTAAAGTTAGGAGAGTCTTCCAATACTTTCACTGCCGCTACGACTGCATCTAAGGCTTCACCGCCCGTGTCTAGAATTTGATGTCCCGCTTTTACCGCAGCTTCTAAATCCGCCAAGATGGATTGTTGCAGCTCACCGCTCATCTGTTCACGCAAGATGGTGCCCGCACCACCATGAATGGCAATCGAGAAAGGTTTCGTCATCGCTTTGTCCAACTGTTATTCCTTGTATGGTTGGCACTACACCTTAGATAAACAAAAAGCGCAAGTTGAAAACTCAACTTGCGCTTTTCAAAGCTTTGCTAGATTAGATTATCTAGTGAAGGAGCTTATGATTAGTGAGAACCACAGCTACCGCCGCCACAGCAGCCGCCTTCTTCTTCGTGATCGTGGTCATGATCGTGACCACCACAACAGCCACCACCTTGATGGATGTGACCGTGTTCGATCTCTTCTGCTGTTGCTTCACGTGTAGACATAACTTCTACTTCGAAAGTTAGTGTTTGACCAGCTAACATATGGTTACCGTCAACAACCACTTCGTTGCCGTCAACTTCTGTTACTTCAACAGGGATTGGACCTTGGTCAGTGTCAGCTAGGAAGCGCATGCCCACTTCGATTTGCTCAACGCCTTGGAACACGTCCGCAGGAACGCGCTGTACTAGCGCATCGTTGTGCTCACCGTAAGCTTCTTCAGGAGCTACCGTTACTGAGAACTTGTCGCCAGCCACTTTACCTTCAAGTTCTTTTTCAAGACCTGTGATTAGGTTGTTGTGACCGTGAAGGTAATCTAGAGGTGCTTCTGCTGTTGATTGATCAACAACGACACCGTCTTCCATCATTACTTTGTATGCAAGGCTTGCAACAACGTTCTTTTCAATTTTCATACTAACTCCAGGGAGATTAATTGACTTAACCTGAATGGGGTTAAGTACTGAGATATCTGGGTGTATTATGGGGATCAATTATCGAAGTTCAATTATTCCGGCTTAAAAATTCCGATCATTTCCTGATCTGAGTGTTTATTTTTCTCTACAGATTGTGGTTTGCGCTGCTCTGTAAACTCACACTCGACACACTCAACTAACTCGATGTTATTTTCAATCCACCAGCGCAGGGTATCTTGCTGGCTGCAATTTGGGCAGCTAGCGCCGGCAATGAAACGTTTCTTGATTTTCACGCTATTTCCTTAGCTTGAGTCTTGGCTCAAGTACTACTTCCAATGATTAGGTGACTGATGGTCGCTCTCCATTTCACGACCAAATATTTCTTCTAGCTCTTTGCGTGCCTCTTTCGCCCTTTGAGCTAATTTCTTATCTTCATTGTGTTGAGGCAATAAGTCCTTAAGCATAGCATTATCCAACTTGCGAAAATGTGCTTCTGCCCGCTTTGCTTGATAAGGATGCATACCCAGTTCTACGAGCGCTTGGCGACCGAGATCTAGCGCCCCTAAAAATGTTTCACGAGAGTAATTCTCTACACCATGACTCATTAACTGGTAAGCCTCGACACGGCTTCTTGCTCGGGCTAACAACTTAAGTTTCGGGAAGTGCACGCGACAAATGTCCACGATGGCCATCACCTCATCAGGTGAATCAGTACAAATAATCAATGCTTCCGCTTTATCAGCGCCAGCAGCTCTCAATAGGTCAATTTGTGTAGCATCGCCATAAAACACTTTGTAACCATACTTACGTAATAGGTGGATTTGGCTGGCATCACTTTCTAATACTGTCACTTTGATTTTATTGGCATACATTAAACGTCCGACGATCTGACCGAAACGTCCAAAGCCTGCAATGATAACGCGTGGTCGGCGATCCACGACTTTCGTGGTCATGCCCTCTTCTTCTTGATTGAGGGTATGAGCAAACCACTTCTTTTGTCCCATCAGCAAAAGAGGAGTCGTCACCATGGATAGACTGACCACCACCAACAGAAACGCCACTTGCTCTTTGGACAAAATGCCCTCTTGGCTCGCCGCGGTAAATATGACAAAGGCAAACTCACCGCCTTGGCTCAAAATTGCAGCCATACGGCTTCTCGCTTTGGCTCCGACACGGGCAGCTCTCGCCAATGCATACAAAACCAAACCCTTAACCACGACCAAAGCCACCACCGCACCGAGAATCTCTAAAGGGTGTAATGCCAATAACCCCAAGTTTACTGCCATGCCCACCGCAATAAAGAATAACCCCAACAACAGACCTTTAAATGGCTCGATAGCGATTTCCAACTCATGGCGATACTCACTCTCTGCCAGCAAAACGCCTGCTAAAAAAGTCCCCAATGCCATCGAAAGGCCGAGCTTTTGCATCACGACCGAAATGCCAAGCACGACTAAAAGTGCAGCAACGGTAAAGAGCTCACGAACGCCGCTCATCACGACAAAACGAAATAGCGGACGTAGTAAAAAGTGACCACCAATCAACAGTGCTACCACACTGCCTAAAATAGTGAAGACATCCAACCAACTTCCACCACTATGCCCGCCTGCTAGCAAGGGCAACATCGCCAGCATCGGGATCACTGCAATATCTTGAAAGAGCAGCACCGCAAAACCAGATTGCCCCGTTTCGGTACCATTAAGCCCTTGCTCTTCAATGACTTTAAGTGCAATCGCCGTCGAGGACAGCGCCAACCCCATCCCGATAACTAAACTCACTTGCATGCTTACGCCAAACATACTGACGACACTACCAATCACGGCGGTCGTGACCACAACCTGCGCACCGCCTAAACCTAAAATCGGCCCTCGCATCTGCCACAATTTTTTAGGGTTTAATTCCAGCCCTATCAAAAACAGTAACAACACAACCCCAAGCTCGGCAAAATGCAAAATGGCATCAACGTCACTAATTAAGCCAAGCCCCCATGGGCCAATCAACACACCAGCGAGTAAATAACCTAAAACCGAGCCAAGCCCAAGGCGCTGAGCAATCGGCACCGCAATAACCGCAGCCGAAAGAAAGACCACACTGCTTTGAAGAAACTCACTGGTGATCGCCATACTGACCTCCTCGATCTGCCGCTTGCCAGTTTTCAAGTGGGTTACTCAGCCATCCACGGTATAACTCGGCATGTTCGTAGCGTTCAATATCTGAAACATTTCTTGACCAATACAACACCAGTGGTTCAATCCAGTGCATTTGGCATAGGGCTGCCGTCAGTTCAAACGGTTGCAAGATTTGCTCAAGTGGGTATTTGTTGTACCCCTTCGCGCTGAAGGCTTCTTCTTTACCACCTGTTGTAATGACACTGCGCCAGTATTTTCCTTCTAGCGCCGCACCTCCGCCAAATGCAAAGCCTTTACCTAACACTCGGTCTAGCCACTCTTTTAATAGGGCTGGACATGAATACATATAAAGTGGGTGGTGAAATACGATCACATCGTGAGCGAGCAACAACTCATGTTCGTAATTCACATCAATAAAGAAATCAGGGTAAACACCGTAAAGATCGTGCACAGTGACGTGATCAAGCGACTGAGCTTTTTTTATCATCACTTGATTGGCAATCGAGTTATGTGGCTCTGGATGAGCATAAATGACCAGAACTTTTGGGAGAATAGACGGTGCAACAGCCAAATGGTCGTCCTTGTGGTTATTTTTATCCGTTATCAAATTGTTATACTTTTTTGTACAGCATAATGCAATTAAAGCGAATCAATCGACTTTTCCGGTCAATACCCCTACTATTCACCGCTAGATATATACCCAAGTGGCTTTAAAAACGATTGAAACCACTTCGCTATGTAACCAAGCAACGCGCACTGCGCAAAGTGAATGAAAACTTTATGATTACCTTCTCTGATATTCAGTTACTGCGTGGCGGTAAACCTCTTTTAGACCAAGCTTCTGCGACTATTCACCCTGGCGATAAAGTCGGTCTTGTGGGCAAAAACGGCTGCGGTAAATCAACGCTGTTTGCCCTACTGAAAGATGAACTGTCAATTGATGCAGGCTCATTTAGCCAACCTCAACACTGGGAGTTGGCCTGGGTCGCACAGGAAACGCCTGCGCTAGAGCGCACTGCACTGGAATACGTCATTGATGGTGATCGCGAATACCGCGCTCTCGAAAAGCAGTTAGCAGAAGCAGAAACGCAGGACAACGGAACCCTAGTTGCCGAGATACACGGTAAAATTGAAACCATTGGTGGTTACAGCATTCGCGCTCGCGCGGCAGAACTGCTCGATGGTTTAGGGTTCAGCCAAGAGCAAATGAGTTGGAGTTTGACCCAATTCTCGGGTGGTTGGCGTATGCGTCTTAACTTGGCTCAAGCGCTATTGTGTCGTTCTGATCTACTGCTACTCGACGAACCAACCAACCACTTGGATTTGGACGCGGTAATGTGGTTAGAGCGTTGGCTACAAAACTACCCTGGCACGCTGATTCTGATCTCGCACGACCGAGACTTCCTTGATCCAATTGTTGGTCGCATCATTCACATCGAGAATCAGCAGCTGAACGAATACACGGGTAACTACTCGTCATTCGAAAACCAACGCGCACAAAAGATGGTGTTACAACAAGCGATGTTTGAAAAGCAACAGAAGCAGATGTCGCACATGCAAAGCTACATCGACCGCTTCCGTTATAAAGCATCAAAAGCACGCCAAGCCCAAAGCCGTATCAAAGCTTTGGAGCGCATGGAAAAAGTACTGCCAGCTCAATTCGATAACCCATTTAGCTTCCAATTCCGTGAGCCAGCTGCGCTGCCAAACCCAATCATGATGATGGATGAAGTATCTGCAGGTTACGGTGACAACCTCATCTTAGAGAAGATCCGCTTGAACTTGGTTCCTGGCAGTCGTATTGGTCTACTCGGCCGTAATGGTGCGGGTAAATCGACCTTAATCAAGCTGCTCTCTGGTGAACTTAACGCGCAAGGTGGTGACCTAACTTACTCACAAGGCGTGAAAATTGGTTACTTCGCTCAGCACCAGTTAGAAACGCTTCATCCTGAAGAAACGCCGCTGCAACACATGATGCAAATCGCACCCGATCAAACCGAACAGCAGCTACGTGATTACCTAGGTAGCTTTGGCTTCCAAGGTGACAAAGCACTAGAAAAAGTTGCGCCGTTTTCTGGTGGCGAAAAAGCCCGTTTGGTATTGGCTTTAATTGTGTGGCAAAAGCCAAACCTGTTGCTACTTGATGAACCGACCAACCACTTAGACTTGGACATGCGCCAAGCACTTACGATGGCACTGCAAACGTTCGAAGGTGCAATGGTGATTGTTTCGCACGACCGTTACCTATTGCGTGCTACGACCGATGACTTGTATTTAGTGCATGATCGACAAGTTGCTCCGTTCGATGGTGACTTAAACGACTACTACAAGTGGTTAACTGAGCAACAAAGAGCGGAACGCAAAGAAGCACAAGCCGCACAGCCAGCCAAAGATAGCGCCAACAGCGCGGCAGCGAAAAAAGAGCAGAAACGTCGCGATGCAGAGTTTCGAAAACAGACAGCGCCAATTCGCAAAACGCTGACACAACTAGAAAATAAAATGGATAAGTTAGGTGCTGCACTGGCCGAAGCTGAAGAACAATTGGCGGACAACTCACTGTATGCGGCCGAAAATAAAGCTAAACTTAACCAAGTGCTGGCACTTCAAGCTTCTAGTAAGGCTGAGCTCGAAGAAATTGAAATGGAATGGATGTCTGCTCAAGAAACGTTGGAGCAGATGGAGCTAGAGTTTAATCAATGAGTAATCAACACGCTGAATACACACTCACCCTAGAACACCTTTGGCAGTTTAGTCTGCAGTTTTATGGTGTGCGAGAAGTGAAAGAGGCGTGCTTATCATTGCAAAACAACTACCACGGTAACGTGAACCTACTCCTGCTGCTCAGATGGCTCGATGAGCAGCAACTCATTTTCCAAGAAAAAGACTGGCCCTTGGTGCAAGACTGTCTAGGTAGGAGCGAAACTTTACTTCACTCCTTTCGCGACCTTCGTCGCCACCTTAAGTCTCAAGTCAATGACGCTTTGTATCGTGAGACCTTGCAGTTTGAGCTGCAACTAGAAAAGCAGCAACAAGCGGATTTGGTGGACTGCATTAACTCACTTGCACTACTCAAAAATGATGGTGACCCACTGACGTTGAGATACTGTCGTCAACTCGGTGGGGAGCATTTGCAGCAAGCCTTTGCTATTCCGGTGCCAAACATTCAACCACCAAAACGCCCATAAATCTGTAGAATACCTATAATCTTTATAAAGGATTATATTAATAAGTTCTTCAACGGACACCGAAGGACCGCATAAGAGCAGTTAGGTATGACACAATTTTTCGCAGCCGCCGGGATCAAAAACCCGCATCTCCAAACGCTTTTGCCGCGTTTTATTCGCAAAAAAGCGTTATTTACGCCGATTTGGCAAACCCTCGATACATCCGATGGCGACTTTCTCGATCTCGCGTGGAGCGAGGACCCAACCCAAGAGCCTGCACAAAAAAAGCCGATTTTTGTTTTATTTCATGGGTTAGAGGGGTGCTTCTATAGCCCTTATGCCAATGGGCTAATGAATGCATTTGCTCAATCTGGATGGCTGTCGGTGATGATGCATTTTCGTGGCTGCAGCGGTAAACCAAACAAAAAAGCACGAGCTTATCACTCGGGAGAAGTGACGGATGCTCGTTACTTCCTAGAGCACCTTGAACAACGTTTTCCTGATAATCCCAAAGTTGCAGTTGGTATTTCTCTTGGCGGTAACATGTTGGCGAATTATTTAGCCCAATATAAAGACCACCCTATTTTGAATGCAGCGACTATTATCTCAGCGCCTTTAGACCTAGCGGCGTGTGCAAACCGTATTGAACAAGGCTTTTCGAAAGTGTATCGCCGTTACCTGCTTTCTTCACTGAAACGTAACGCGTTACAAAAGCATCATCTACTGCACGGCGAGCTTGCGCTGTCCTACAACTCAATAAAACGTGTCACACGGCTGTATGAATTCGATGATTTGATCACCGCACCATTGCATGGCTTTAAAGACGCACAAGATTATTACGATCAATGTTCAGGCTTAAGTAAATTACAACAGATCACGCTACCGACACTGATCATTCACGCCAAAGACGATCCGTTCATGACCGACGATGTGATCCCGAAGTTTGTTCTGCCAGATAACATTGATTACCGTCTCTTTGAACACGGTGGCCATGTTGGCTTCCTGACAGGAACGGCGTTAAAACCTAAGTTTTGGTTGGAGGAAGCGCTGCCCGCGTATTACGAAAGTATCGCCGCAGATTACCTTTCTGCTGTATCCAAGCAACGAACGCAGTAAACTAGCCGCTCATCATAAAAGTTAGAGGTATTTATGATCATTCCATGGCAAGACATTGCGCCGGAAACATTGGAAAACTTAATTCGTGAATTCGTCTTACGCGAAGGAACGGATTACGGAACCGTCGAGGTTTCTTTGCAAGACAAAATTGATCAAGTCAAAGCTCAATTGGAAAAAGGTGAAGCGGTTATCGTGTTCTCTGAGCTACACGAAACCGTCGATATTCAACATAAAACAAAATTTTAGACCCTTCACATTTTACCGTATCCCACTCGATGACAAGGTATTGTTACGTGCTATAGTGGGATATCGACCGTGCAGTAGTAACTCTACTGCACATTACAGGTAAGTAATTTTCGACAAGGTTTGTCATGTCAGCTAAACACCCAATTATTGCGGTTACTGGTTCGTCCGGTGCCGGCACGACCACTACATCTGAAGCCTTCCGTAAAATGTTCAATATGATGAACGTTAAACCCGCATGGGTTGAAGGCGATAGCTTCCATCGCTTTACTCGCCCAGAGATGGACATCGAAATCCGCAAAGCCCGCGAGCAAGGTCGACACATTAGCTACTTTGGCCCACAAGCTAATGACTTCCCGGGATTAGAAGAGTTTTTCCGTAAGTTCGGGCATGACGGCACTGGCAGCGTGCGCCGTTATCTGCACACGTTTGACGAAGCGGTTCCCTACAATCAAATGCCAGGCACGTTTACACCGTGGCAAGACTTACCCGAAAACAGCGACGTGCTGTTTTATGAAGGGTTACATGGTGGCGTGGTCGATGGCGATGTTAATGTTGCTCAACATGTGGATTTCTTAATTGGCATGGTGCCGATTGTGAACTTAGAGTGGATCCAAAAATTCGTACGTGACACTCGCGATCGCGGCCATTCGCGTGAAGCGGTAATGGACTCAATCGTGCGATCCATGGACGATTACCTCAACTATATCACTCCGCAGTTTTCTCGTACTCACATCAACTTCCAGCGCGTACCGACCGTTGATACTTCCAACCCACTTAATGCAAAAGGCATCCCTAGTTTGGATGAGAGTTTTGTGGTGATTCGCCTACGCGGTATCAAGAATGTCGACTTCCCATATCTGCTGGCCATGATTGATGGCTCATTCATGTCACGCCACAACACGATTGTCGTACCCGGCGGTAAGATGAGCTTTGCAATGGAGCTCATAGTTCGGCCTATCCTACAACAGCTCATCGAAACAGGGAAAATTGGCTAAAAACCTGCCTGCGAAGATGTTTACTTTTCATACCGTGATCATGTGCACAGTTTTGCTTACAAAATCTCAATCATGGCACGATTAAAATCAAGAAATCGTTTTCGAAAAAGGATACTATTTCTTACCGAAACACAAGAGAGCTTGCAGCATATAAAAAGTGCTCTTATTCTAGTAGGCCTAATTCAGGCTTAGCTAAAATATGGATAGCGCAAGCGTACCCTGCAGAGGAAGTGAGATATTATGGTTCTAGGTAAACCTCAAACCGACCCAACATTAGAGTGGTTTCTTTCACACTGTCATATTCATAAGTACCCTTCAAAGAGCACGCTAATTCACGCGGGCGAAAAGGCAGAAACTTTGTACTACATCGTTAAAGGTTCTGTTGCGGTTCTTATCAAAGACGAAGAAGGTAAGGAGATGATCCTTTCTTACCTAAACCAAGGAGACTTTATTGGTGAACTTGGTCTATTCGAGGAAGACCAAGAGCGCACAGCTTGGGTTCGTGCTAAATCTCCTTGTGAAGTTGCTGAAATTTCTTTCAAGAAGTTCCGTCAGCTTATCCAAGTAAACCCAGACATCCTAATGCGTCTTTCTGCGCAGATGGCTCGTCGTCTTCAAGTAACTAGCCAAAAAGTGGGTGACCTGGCGTTCCTAGACGTAACTGGTCGTATCGCTCAGACGCTTCTGAACCTTGCAAAACAACCAGACGCAATGACTCACCCAGACGGCATGCAAATCAAGATCACTCGTCAAGAAATCGGTCAAATTGTTGGCTGTTCTCGTGAGACAGTAGGTCGTATCTTGAAGATGCTAGAAGAGCAGAACCTAATCTCTGCTCACGGTAAAACCATCGTGGTTTACGGTACTCGTTAATCTCGAACTAGAGTGACACGAACAAAATTATAAAAGCCACCAATGGCAACATTGGTGGCTTTTTATTTGCTCATGACCAAATGAGATAGGGTGCAGCGAACACTAATGAGTAAGCTTAACAGGTTAACCCTAAAACTTAGCCATTCGTACTTTCAAAGATTTTGTCCGCTGAAGCGGCCACGAAACCTGGGTACAAATCACCATTTTCCATCGGATAGCGCTTAGCAAATTCATAAAACCCGCCAGGGATAATTTCAGTGCCTTCGCTAAAACGAACCGCTACTTTATCTGCCATGGTCGATGACTGCTCTAGCAACACCTCAGGAGTGCCCTTCACTTCACCACCATTTTCATTAATGGTAAACCCAGCGGTACGCAGATGATCGTTTACCTGCTTCACTTCTTCATATTCATTGAGTTGGTTAACGCTCACCGTGAAGTGGTTTGCTCCGTAACCATGCGCCGCAAGCCAAGATGCGTACTCACTTTCTTTAGCCAACGTTTGGTAATCAGCAAAGCTTAAATCCCACAAGCGTCCACCATGTAAGAATGCGCTATCGTTCAGCTTGTCAGCATCGACTTGTGCCACCAAATTTTTCACAATCTCTTGTAGCTCAGGCGAGCACTCTTCAACTTTTAGCTCACTAATAAATACTTTAGGTTGCTTCGGATCTGGGTGCTCATAGTGCTTAGCAACCAGCTTTTTGCTTTCGAAAACGTAATCACCACACGCCTTGTAACCAATAGCTACAAATGGCTTAGCTAGAGTTTCAATACCAAGAGGCGCGATATTGAAGGTACGTAAAGCTATATGATCATTAATCAGAGGCTCATCTTCTTGAAGCAGCTGATGCACTTTAGCCGCCGAAGGGCAAAGACGTTGAATGTAATCTTGCCATAGCGATTCAAATAACACATCGGGCGTCATAACGACTCCTTGTTACGAGATGTAGAGTTTAAAGGTAAGCGGAAGTTGGCTGCTCGTTCACAACAAAAGTTGTCCAGAATAATGAACGAGCAACCATCAACCTGTGACGGTAAATGCCAGTCAGTCAACACGCTTTTCCGAGTCTTTGCTCACTTTTCGTGTTCTGCCAACGATCACTACAACCCATACCTAAATGATGCGCCGGCAAGGTGAGCCGCAATGCATAGTTGCGACTCTATTATTAAAACTTATAGCACTACACCTGGACTCAATGTTGCAGGCAAGACAGTTTCTTGACCTTCCATTGATGCCATTGGGTACGCACAGTAATCTGCTGCGTAGTAAGCGCTTGGGCGCAAGTTACCCGACGCCCCCGGACCACCAAATGGCGCATCACCGCTTGCCCCAGTAAGCTGGCGGTTACGGTTCACGATTCCTGCACGAATGTGGTCAACGAAGTATTCCCATTCTTGGTCGTCGGTTGAAACCAAACCAGCAGATAAGCCAAAGCGCGTATCGTTTGCTAGCGCCACGGCTTTGTCTAATCCTTCGTAGCGCACCACTTGCAGAAGTGGGCCGAAGTACTCTTCATCTGGTAACTCAGCAATGTTCGTTACATCAATGATGCCTGGAGAAACAAACGCCGCCTCTCCTGCTTTCGCTTCAATCAAGCTTTCACCGCCAAGAGACTGTAGATTAGCTTGTGCATCAAGAATAAACTTGGCTGCCGCGACCGAAATTTGCGGTCCCATAAATGGCGCAGGTTCTGCAAATGGTTGGTCTACGCGAATATTGCGTGTCGCTTCAACGAGTTTGGTGATAAGCGCATCGCCTTTTTCACCCAATGGCACATACAAACGACGAGCACACGTACAACGCTGCCCAGCACTGATAAACGCTGACTGGATGATGGTGTAAACCGTGGCATCCAAATCACCATATTTATCAGAGATCACCATCGGGTTATTACCACCCATTTCTAGTGCGAGCATCTTGCCCGGTTGACCCGCAAATTGACGGTGTAATACATGCCCCGTATTTGCGCTACCCGTAAACAGTACGCCATCGATGCCTTTTGCGTCAGCGAGCGCGATACCAGTTTCTTTCGCGCCTTGAACAAGGTTAATCACGCCTTTCGGCAGACCGGCTTCTTCCCATAGCTTCATTGCCAATTCACCCGTCCATGGCGTTTGCTCAGACGGTTTGAAGACTACCGTGTTACCAGCCAGTAGCGCAGGCACAATGTGACCATTTGGTAGGTGGCCTGGGAAGTTGTAAGGACCAAACACCGCCATCACGCCCAATGGGCGGTGGCGCAATACGATTTGGTTGCCTGCTGCTTCACGGCTCGCCTCACCAGTGCGGTCATGATAAGCGCGAATCGAAATGGCAATTTTACCTGCCATTGCCGCTGCTTCAGTGCGCGTTTCCCAAATTGGCTTACCAGTTTCTTTGGCAATGACTTCGGCGATTTTTTCGCTGTTCTCTTTTACTTTCTCCGCAAAAGCCAACACGATTGCCTCACGCTCTGAAAATGGGCGCTTTTTCCAGTCAATAAACGCTTCACGCGCTGCAGATACCGCCTGGTTCACCTGCTCTGCCGTTGCACCTTTGCCTTGCCAGATCACTTCTTGGTTGTACGGCGACAGAGACGTAAATGCTTCACCCTGACCTTGTACCCATTCACCTGCAATCCAATGTGTCATTGTTTCTATCCTTAAATTCTGTCGTCTGTTACTGCGGAAGAAGGCGAACGAAATCCCCTTCTTCAACCGAAAGTGCATCCGCAACGTCTGGTGCGATCATTACGCTCTGTGTCTCTGCGTCATACGCCGCCTTAGTGACTGTCGCACGGAAATTCTCGAAAGATGAATTACACATCAAGAAGTCTTGTGTGCTGGAATGTTCAGAGATTTTGACTTGCGCGCGGAATGAATGACGTACCGACTCAATATTACGCAGATCACACTCAACCGTTGGGCCACCATCGAAGATGTCGACGTAACCTCGGTTGGTAAAACCTTCACGCTCAAGCAGCTTCAGCGCTGGACGCGTGTTGTCATGTACTTGACCAATCACGGCTTGCGCTTCTGGGCTGAGCAGATTGATGTAAATAGGCAGTTTCGGCATCAAGTCGGCGATAAAGCCTTTCTTGCCGATACCTGTCAGGTAATCTGCAAGAGTGAAATCGATAGAGAAGAAATGCTCTTGAAGCCATTGCCAGAATGGTGAATTACCCTCGTCGTCTGAAACGCCACGCATCTCCGCAAAGATCGTTTCAGAGAAGCGCTCTGGGTGCTCTGCCATCATTAGGAAACGACACTTCGACATTAGACGACCATTCAGACCTTGGCGGAATTTCTCACGCAAGAACAAGGTACAAATTTCGCTGTTACCAGTGTAGTTATTACCAAAAGTAAGCAGTTTAACGACGTTGTTAACGCCAAGCTTTGGCGACGAGTGCACAACTTTACTAATGTGATATGAGTAAAATGGGACATCCCAGCCGATAGATGCTTCGATTCCGGTGGTACCCGCAACCTCACCCGTTTCAGAGTCAAAGCCAACCATCAGGTAGCCTTCATCGCCTGGTTCTGCCACATCTGGCTTACCAAAGCTGTACTCTGAATGTTTGATTCGATTGGTTAACAGTTCTTCGTTAACCGGTAGAGATGTAAATCCGTGACCAGACTCCACCGCACAAGTGTGCAGTGCGTCGTAATCCGACATCGCGATAGGGCGAACTACTAGCATCAATACTCCCTCCAGATGCAAGAAGATCCTAACTATATTGTAGGAACAATTCCCCCATCAGAGATCCTTGACGGGGGTGTCTGCGTTGACGTTTAAACTGATATCGCGCTTAAACTAAAGTCGCGATCGCTTTATCCAGTTTCGCCAAGCCTTCTTCAATTTCTTGTTGTGTGATAACGAGTGATGGTGTGAAACGTACGACATTGGCACCCGCAACCAATACCATGAGACCTTGTTTACCTGCAGCAACCAGCACGTCACGCGCACGGCCTTGCCATTCTTCATTTAGTGCAGCGCCAAGTAATAGGCCTTGACCGCGCACTTCTGAGAAGATGTTGTACTTCGCGTTGATCTTCTCTAGACCTTCACGGAACATTGCTTCGCGTTCTAGTACACCAGCCAAAACCTCTGGCTTAGTGACTTCATTTACAACCGCTTCTGCAACCGCACACGCTAGTGGGTTACCGCCATATGTAGAACCGTGAGTGCCCACTTTCATGTGCTCTGCCAATTTTGCTGTCGTTAGCATTGCACCGATTGGGAAACCGCCACCAAGTGATTTCGCAGTACTTAGAATATCTGGCGTGATACCTAAACCTTGGTAAGCGTAGAAGTTACCTGTTCGGCCATTACCAGTTTGCACTTCATCGAAGATCAGTAAGGCGTTGTGTTTGTCACACAGCTCGCGAACCGCTTGAGCGAACTCAGGCGTTGGTGGCACGATGCCGCCTTCACCTTGTAGTGGCTCCATCATGACCGCACAAGTACGATCAGACATGTGTGCTTGTAAAGCTTCGATATCGTTGTAAGGAAGGTGTGTCACGTCGCCTGGCTTAGGACCGAAGCCGTCAGAGTATGCCGCTTGGCCACCAACCGTTACGGTAAAGAATGTACGACCGTGGAAACCTTGTTTGAATGCAATGATTTCAGATTTCTCAGTGCCATGAACGTCTGCTGCATAACGACGTGCCAGCTTCAAAGCGGCTTCGTTTGCTTCTGCGCCAGAGTTAGCAAAGAACACACGCTCAGCAAAACTCACTTCTGTTAGCTTTTTCGCCAGACGAAGGGCTGGTTCGTTCGTCATAACGTTACTTAAGTGCCAAAGCTTGTTAGCTTGCTCTGTTAGTGCGTTTACCATTACTGGATGACAATGGCCAAGACAGCTCACTGCAATACCACCAGCAAAGTCGATGTATTCATTACCTTCCTGATCCCAAACACGTGAACCTTCACCTTTAACAGGGATCATTTCCATCGGGTTATAGCAAGGTACCATTACCTCATCGAATAAACCGCGCTCTACTTTAATTTCCGTTGTCATTGCACATTCCTTCTTGATACCGCATGCGTAGCAGATAAGCGAATTTAACCGGCTCTCTTTGCCAGCAAATAATGTTTTGCATTTAAGCTATTGCGGCATTGTATTTACATTTAATTAACTATTTCAATAGTGATTTATTCTTTTCGTTCTCGAAAGCAACTTCCATTAATCACTGCTTATGACTATTTATGCATCAAGAAAGTAAAATAGAGAAGTGATTTTTTATAAATGTTATGTAATACAGGGGATAGAAGGTTTAAAAAGACATGAATAGACAAAGAGACTCGAGAGAATCGCATAGTTTTGCAATCCGCTCACCTCAGCAAAAAGATGAATGATTTGTTAAGAAAAGTGATCGCGATCAGATCGCTTTGCGTGCTAAAAAGTTCGCAAGCAACTCGTGACCTTGCTCAGTTTTGATTGATTCTGGGTGGAACTGCACCGCATCAATTGGCAAGGTTTTATGTTGGTAACCCATTATTTCATCCATGCTTCCGTCAGGCAGCTCTGTCCATGCAGTCAGTTCAAACACGTCGGGTAAAGTACCGTTTTTCACCACAAGAGAGTGATAACGAGTTACCGTGAGTGGGTTATTCAGATTTTTAAACACACTACGACCGTTATGACGAATCGGTGAGGTCTTACCGTGCATCACTTGTCGTGCACGTACCACTTCGCCCCCAAACACTTGCGCTATCGCTTGATGGCCAAGGCAAACACCCAATATTGGAAGCTTACCAGCGAAGTGTTCTATCGCTTTCAGTGAAATACCTGCTTCGTTCGGCGTACATGGCCCTGGCGAGATCACCAAATGAGTTGGGTTGAGCGCCTCAATGCCTTGGATATCGATTTCATCGTTACGCACCACCTTTACGTCTGCACCAAGCTCGCAGAAGTATTGGTAAAGGTTGTAGGTAAAAGAGTCGTAGTTATCGATAATTAACAGCATGGGACTACATCGTGGAAACCTGAAAGCGAGTATTGTGCCGCCTTTTTATCTAAACGCAAGTACGATCAGTTATTCCACCTCGGCTTGCAGGAACTTACTCAGCAGGCTTTCCAACGCATTTCTTTCTTCAGAGTCGAGACAAGTTAAGTGCTGTTCCATGCTCGCGACATGCGCTTCAAGCACCTGATCTAAAAAGGCAACACCGTCTTCCGTCAATGTCACTCGATTACTTCTGCGGTCGCTTTCGCTCGCTACGCGGTGCACCCAACCTTTTTGTACTAGGCCTTCTAATCGGGTACTTACCGCACCAGACGAAATCATCAACGTTTTGTACAACGTTGTCGGAGTGACGGGTTCGACGCTACGTCTTAACGTCGCCAGAATATCGAACTCAATCGCGCTGATCCCAGCATCACCGCACACTTGGCCATGGGCCTGTTCCCAGAAGTTTGCCGCGCGACGAATTCGCCCAACCACGCCCATCGAAGAACAATCTAAGTCAGGTCGTGCTTGCTGCCACTGCTGAAGAATCTTATCTACACCGTCCATTACATCATCCTCACGATCATCACTAACTAAAAATCTTTTCAAAAAGATACTTGACCAAAAGAAAAAACACCATTACTTTTAAAAAACAATCTTTCACAAAAGATACTTTTACAGGAGTTATTATGACCAGCGCAGAAAGGATTCAAGCAATACTGCTCACCGCGATTGCTCCCACCGTTTGGGGCAGCACCTATATCGTCACTACTGAGTTGCTACCCGCAGACAGTCCCCTGCTCGCTTCTGCGATACGCGCACTGCCTGCAGGATTACTGCTCATCGCGTATACACGCTGCTTTCCGAACCAGCAATGGTGGGGAAAACTAGCTTGCCTTGGAACGCTCAACATCGGGCTGTTTTTCTACTGTTTATTTTTTGCGGCGAGCTACCTGCCCGGAGGAACGGCGGCATTGGTCATGTCGAGCCAACCGATCATCGTGATGCTACTCAGTGGGCTGGTATTAAAAAGTAAGATCGCCTTGAGCCACTGCATCGCAGCAATCTTCGGGGTGCTTGGTGTAGCGCTTATCGTCATCAACGAAACGGTGCAGATCAGCGCGCAAGGAATTGTTCTGGCGGTACTAGGTACATTAAGCATGGCAAGTGGCGTGGTGCTCACCAAATACTGGGGACGTCCGGAGAATATGTCGACATTGGCGTTCACTGGCTGGCAACTCCTCGTCGGAGGCATCCTTTTATTACCTGCAGCGCTATGGTTTGAAGGTCTACCGGAGACCATTTCGCTAAAAAACTTGGCCGGATACAGCTACCTAACCATAGTGGGCGCGGTACTCGCTTACGCACTGTGGTTTAAAGGAATCGAGCGTCTTCCTGCAACAAACGTCGCGTTTCTAGGATTTCTGAGTAGCGTCTCGGCGAGCGTGTTGGGCTACGTATTTTTAGATGAAATACTCACACCACTGCAATTGTTAGGTGCAGGAGCAATACTGGTTTCGATCTTTTTGGCCTCCCATAGTCCTAAAGCTGCAAATGCATAACTCCAATAAACAAGATATAAAATTCAAAAGGAAATGATTATGAAACTAACGATTGTCTCTGGCAGCCAAAGGGCAAATTCACAAAGTCTCAACGTAGCTCGTTTTCTCAAACAGCACGGTTTGCAAGAATTCGACCAAGTGGAGATCCTCGACCTGCATGAACTGAACCTGCCATTTTGGAATGAAGGCGTTTGGCAAGGTATCCAAGAGTGGGATGTTTGGACACCAATCGCGCAAAAACTGCAAGAGTCTGACGCGTTTGTCTTTATCACACCGGAATGGCACGGGATGGCAACCCCTGCGCTGAAAAACTTCCTATTGCTGACGACAGCAAACGAACTGGCACATAAACCAGCACTATTGGTGAGTGTCAGCGTGAGTATCAACGGTGTTTACCCGATCAGCGAATTGCACATGACCGGCAGCAAAAATAACCACGTGTGCTTTTTGCCTGACCACCTCATTGTGCGCAACAGCGATAAACTCATCGATCAAGATGCGAATAGCGATGACAGTGATTTTGTCGCTCGCACCCAATACACCTTGAAACTGCTCAGCTGTTACGCGAGCGCATTAGCACCAGTGCATCAGGACATGCTGCCGCTTGGTAAACCATTCACCTACGGGATGTAATCGTCATTTAAGCCGCTCAGTATTGGGCGGCGTTTAGTTTAACCTCTCTCCAAGCAACTATTAGCAACGCTAATAGTTTCAGTAGTAATCCGGTTTGTTTGAATTGTTTCAATAGTGTTAAATCATTCTCAATTAAAGGGGAGATGTATGAACATTATTGAAGTCTTAGAACCTTGGTTAGCCGACGCGATTAGTCTCCGTCATGCCATTCATAAACAACCAGAATTAGGTTTTGAAGAAAATAACACTCAAGCGTTAGTGGTTGCCGAGCTCGAAAAGTACGGCGTCGATGAAATCTGTACTGATTTCGCCAAAACGGGCGTGGTGGGTGTGATTCACGGCTCGCTCGGGGACGGAAAGAGCATCGGTCTTCGCGCCGACATGGACGCGCTACCCATCCATGAAGCCAACACATTTGCCCACCGTTCGTGCCACGACGGTAAAATGCACGCTTGTGGCCATGACGGTCACACCACTATGTTGTTACTCGCTGCGCGCTACTTGGCCCAGTCGCGTAACTTTGCAGGCAAAGCGGTGCTGATATTCCAACCGGCAGAAGAAGGTCGCGGTGGCGCCGAGACCATGATCACCGACGGCGTGTTAGAGCGCTTCCCGATCGACGAATGCTACGCTCTGCACAATATGCCGGGCATTCCTGAAGGGCATTTCGCATTTAAGACGGGGCCAATAATGGCGAGCTCTGACCGTCTGTTTGTCACTGTCGACGGAAAAAGTGGTCATGCTGGCTTACCACACACAACCCAAGATCCATTACTTGTCGCGACCCATATTTACCAAGGTATTCAAGGCATGGTCAGCCGCAACTACGACCCGTTTGATCCACTAGTGGTTTCGGTCACACAGCTGCATTGTGGAGAAACAACCAACGCCATCGCCGACCAAGCTCATATGAGCGGTACGTTCCGTACTTTGTCTCAACAAACACGAGATAGCTTGGTTGAACGACTCGAGCAACTAGTAGCTCACAGCGCCAAGGCGCACGGGATGCAAGCAGAATTTAAACTCGGACCAATTTCTCACCCACCGACGGTTAACACCGAAAACGAAACTCGGCGAGCGATCGACGCAGCGGCTCAAACCGTTGGAGCTGAGCGCGTTAACCCAAGCTGTGAAGCTATGCTAACCAGCGAAGACTTCGCCTTTTTCCTCAACAAAGTACCGGGTTGCTACGGCTTTATCGGCAACGGCACTGAGGAGCAAGGATGCAGCGTTGGCCTGCACAACAAAGCCTACGACTTTAACGATCGGCTGCTGCCGATTGGCGCCGCTTACTTTATCAATTTGATTGAACAGCAATAACAACAAATGAGGGGAAGTGACTCCCCTTTTTACACAAAGGAGTGTTCTAACAATGTCGACTGCAATTACGCAAAAATCGAGTTCAGGCGCGTCAATGATCGACCGCATTGAGCGACTGGGCGATAAAGTCCCTCATCCCTTCTATTTGTTTATCTTCCTGTGCCTCAGCGTCATGCTGCTCTCTTGCCTATTCTCGTTTATTGGCGGCGGCGTGACCCATCCATCTACGGGTGAAGTAGTGCACGTTAAGAGCCTAATCAGTGGTGAAGGTCTGGTTTACATCCTGCAATCGACGGTGAATAACTTCGTCTCGTTTAAACCACTCGGATTGGTCTTATGTATGATGCTAGCGGTGGGGCTATTGCAAGAAGTAGGCTTGGCCGACAGTGCAATCAAACAATCATTGCTCAACGCGCCGCGTCAGTTTGTCACCGCGTCGATTTTCGTCACTGGTATCATCGGTAACCTCGCCTCAGACGCTGCGTTCATTTTGGTTCCCCCTCTCGCAGGTCTGATTTTTGCGGCAACCAACCGCAACCCAATTGTCGGCATCGCCGCAGGTTTTGTCGCGGTCGCGGCTGGGTTTACCGCCAACCTATTTATTGCTGGCACCGATGTATTACTTTCCGGTATTTCAACCGAAGCGTCTGCCATCGTTGAACACGTCGAAGTTAGCCCGGCAGCAAACTGGTACTTTATGTTGCTTTCCGTTCCGATTTTAGTCGTCACAGGGACGCTCATCACCGACAAATACATCGAGCCTAAATTCGCGCATAAAGTGACAACCAACCACGCCGATAGTGAACCGTCTTTTGAAATTACCACTAAGCAAAAGAGTGCGTTGAAATGGGCTGGAGCAGCGTCTTTGGTGTTTATCGCTTTGCTTTTGGCCGCCCTGCTGCCAGCCGATTCACCTCTGCGTAATGCAGACGGCGGTTTGGTACCTTCACCTTTCCTAAAAGGGATTATCCCGATCATCATGGCATTCTTCTTTATGAATGCGGTGGTTTACGGCGTCAAAGCGGGTACGATCAAACAAGCCAGTGATATTCCTGACTTGATGTCCAAAGCGCTCAAGGGCGTTGGCGGCTACATTGTCTTGGTATTTGTGATTGCCCAGTTCATTGCTTGGTTTAAGTGGTCTAATTTAGCTATCTTTATTGCGGTGAATGGTGCGGAATGGATTTCGTCTGTCGAGATGCCAAAGCTGGCGATGATGGCGCTGTTTATGATGCTTGCTGGCGTGATGAACATGATTGTGTTTAGTGGTTCGGCGCAATGGGCGATCATGGCCCCGGTATTTATCCCACTCTTTATGTTACTTGGCGTAGACCCGCAAATTACGCAAATGGGCTACCGTATTGCCGACTCCACCACCAACATCATTTCACCGACCAATCCATATATTCCGATGGTACTGGCGCTGATCGCCAAATATAACCCGCAAGTGAAATTTGGTACTTTCCTCGCGATGATGGTGCCATACGCTCTGGTGCTATTTAGTGTTTGGGGCGGGCTATTCCTGATTTACATGCTGACAGGTTTACCCGTCGGGCCAATGTAACGTCGCTTAACGACTGGGGATAAACTCAGCAAAGCCCCAGTCGCTGACATGCTTTTTCAAAATCAAACTGAACTCATCGACTAACTCTCGATGAGTTTCTTTACGTGTAATGAGCCCTACTGAGCGGTACTGAACCGGTTGAACAATCGGAATAAAGCGAACTTCCACGTTGTTGCTCAACTCACCGATAGTGGAAGACAGAATCGTCGAACCTAGTCCGCTGGAAATCATCCCTAATAGTGTTGAGGTATGCGAAGCGCTCAACTCCGGATCATAGGTTAAACCAATGCGTTGAAACGCTTCGTCAGCAAGTGTGCGTAAACTGTTCCCAGGGCTGACACCAATCGACGCGTATTGATGCGCTTGTTCCCAACTGACTTGCTTATGCTCGGCGAGCGGATGGTCTTGCCGGCAAACAAAGCACAGGTAATCGCGAAACAGTAAATCAAAGTTCAATTCTGGGTGATTCGGATTGGTGTTGATGCCGATGTCTGCCTGCCCTTGTAGTACTGAATGGGTAATGTCATCAACCCGTTCTTCAATTAAGCGAAAAGTAAAATCTGGATAGCGCTTTTTCAGGTCATTGAGGGTTTTCGGCGCTAAGGATGCACACAACGTATATAGCGACGAAACCACCAGCGACTTGTTGTAGCCGTGTTGGCGGTCTTTGTTTTGCTGAACTAGTTTATCCAAGCGATTAACGATAAATCGCGCTTCCTGATACAACTGCTCGCCCGCTTCGGTGAGGATGATTTTCCTGCCTTGGCGCTGATAGAGTTCGCTGGCAAGTTGCTGGGTCAGCTTTTTCATCATCTGGCTCAACGCAGACTGGGTGATGTGCACCTTTTCAGCGGCATAAGTAAAATTTTGTTCCTCAGCCAAGGCGATAAAAGCTTTGAGCTGACGATAGCTAATGTCCATTTAGTAGTCTCACCCTTTGCTCTGCTGAAAAAGTATACCCAAACTTGGTAACTAATACGTCAATATGATTATCCATTTCTATATTTTTTCTGAACATAAAGGCCAGCATCGGCTGGCCTTTGGTCTTTACAGCTATTTAGGCACTGTTTGTCAGGAAGTAAATTCGCTTAGCGGCGACGACGGAATAAGCCGAGACCTAGCAGCGCAAATAGCGCGCCAAAACCAAACGAACCACCATCTGAATCCTTCGACACTTCTGTTCCAGCTTCAGTTTGCGTCATTGAAACATCACGAACAGAGCTAAACTTCACGATATTACCTGTCGAGTCAGTCACTTTCTCTTCTAACTGATAATTACCTTGCTCTGGCGTTTGTTCAAACTCAATATTCACGCTACGCGCATCAATATCAGCTTGAACTAAAGTTTGGCTAGCCGAGTAAGCTTTCGTATCGCTGCTTGCCGCAGCCGCTTGTGTGGATGGCGTTAAGTTCACCGTAACAATATCGCCCACAACCGCCGTTGGTGGTAAACGGACATCGACGGCTAAGTTGTCACCTGCTTTCGGTAAATCGATGTCATCATCTGGTAAATCAATCGCGATGATCACTGGATCGTGGTCAGAGGCAGAGAACGCATCTTTGTACTTCGGCATATCACCTGTGTACTTGCTGCTGTATTCGAACAAGTTACTCTCTAGTGAGTTGATGTGCCAATCTTCAATTGCTACCACTTTTTGCGCTAGGCTGCTGCTTGCCAATGCGTGGTCCAAATTACCCAGCTCGCCCGAATAGGTGTAAGAAAACGTATCAGTGCCGTGCAGCAACGTGTTTAAGTTGTGCAGACCGTAACCTTTTTCAATTTTGGTCTTCTCTACTTGAAGTTCACCATCACCAATGGTTGTGTAAGCAGCAGTATAAATGTCACGGCCGTATTTCTCTTTCGAGTAATCAGTCAGTGTAAGCAGAGGATCTTCCATGCCGTAGGCGTTCAGGTCGCCCATTACTAGCACGTCACCTTCAATGCCTTTCAGAGCATCACCCACAACGTTAGCAGCAGAAACACGGAAGTTGTTACAGTTGCCTTGCAGATCCGCTGGCTCAGAATCTTCTACGCCCGCAATCCACTCTTCAATACATTCAGAACCTTTCGATTTGAAGTGGTTAACAACAACAGACAGATCTTTACCTGTCTCTTTCACCGTGAAGGTTTGTAGCAAGCTATGACGTTGGTATTTGTCGTAAGCTGGGTTGCCTTCCGCACCGTCATTACGCGTAATGGTGTTTTCTTCGATGTGCTGCTCTGGCGTGATGATCACTTTTGCAGCGTCTTTTGGCGTTACTGCGTTAGCACGATATAAAATCGCCACCATGATCGCATCACTGCCAAAGTATTCGTCTTGGTATTTGTCTTGCTCTTCGATTTCGACATACGTGTAATGATCTTCAGCGTCATCAATCTCAGCATTTAGGGCATCAACTAAGTTTTGGATAGCACTGCCATCACCAAAGCCGTTGTTTTCCACTTCCATCAAACCAATGATGTCAGCGTCCATCTTGTTCATCGCCGCAACGATTTTCGCTTGTTGGATCAGGAACTCATCTAGGTTAGTCGCACCACGGTTTTGTCCGGTTGGGTTTTCATGGCCACTGTCAGCCACGGAGTTGAAGTAGTTCAGTACGTTGAAGCTTGCAATACGCAAATCTGAGTCCGCAATCGCTGGGGCATCTTTACGAGCCACATCGAAGCCTTCACCTGAAGTCACAAAGTTGGTGTTATCGACTTCATTGGTCGCAATCAGGCGGTATTCGTTGTAGCTGTAAGCCACGACACCCTGAAGACCTTCTACTCGAGAACCAAGGCGAATGTGCTGCTCTGAAGAGCCATCTTGGTCTGCATCTTTAGCAAAATCTGGGTAGTATGGGATTTGGCCGTTTGGTGCTTTGCCATCTGATTCTAGGTATACGCGGTTTGCTGCGTTGTCTTTTGCTAGCTCAACGGCTGCATCGCTCTCTGCCGCGTGTAATTGAGTCGGCTTTAACAATGGCGCTTCATGAGAGAGCATCATATTGTTACGACGTGAATCGTAGTCGTAAGAGAAGTTGCGAGTTACAAACAAGTCACTTGCCGAGGTTAACTCAACTTGCATCCCTTCATGACGCTCAAGCGCATCACGTAGTGTCTCACCTTCTTTGATAACAAGATCGGTAACTCGAGGGGTTTCAGAGGTGCCTGTTTTCACATAGCTGTTAGCATCAGAAGCAAGCTGAGTATTGCTGTAATACTCTTGAACTTTACCTTTCACACAAACAACATCACCAGCTTTCAGCGCCGTGTCTGCCGCGTCAGTATGAATGAACAAGCCTTCTGAGGTCTTGTCGTTGTTGTCGCTTTCTAATGCTTGTAGGTAGAAACCTTTGGTTAGGCCAGTGGTAACAGCAGTCACGACACCCGTTACGAAATGATCTTCGTCAGTAATGTATGGGTAACCATCAATGAATGGAGACGTATCGCCTTCACCTTGAATATCTTGGATGGTAGTGAAGTTAGGTTGCTGACCGTCGACTTCACAAGCGAATGGTGCTGGTGGCTCAGTCGCATTTAGCTCACCAAGGCCGTCAATGTTGTCTTTCTCAAATGCCGTCCACTGAGATGCATCATAAGTAGCAGAAGGGGTTAGTGCATCACTGTTACGAACTAATGTGGTGTCTTTACCAAAATCTACGTCACCCATCACACCGATGATGTCGTGCACTTCACCATCTTTCAGCAGTGCGATCGGGTCGTCACCGTTAAAGTTCGCAACGCTTTTATCTGTGATATCCGAGACAGCTTTGATGGTATCGCTCGCGTCACCATGCGCCAGTACATACACTTGGTTAGCTTGTAGCGTCACTTGGCTAAGGTCGAATGTGCTACCCCAAGTACCACCACCGTTTGATGATTTCGCCAACTCGTAGCCAGTGAGTGTCACCGCAGTATCACCCGTATTAGCGATCTCTACCGCTTTATTATAAGCGCCGCCTTCTACGTATTGGGAAATAATAATCTCTGCGTTCGCGTTTGCACTAAGTGCACTGGCGATGGTTAATGCGAGTATTGAGGGTTTGATTAACGTGTCCATTGTCATACCTGATATTTATGTAAATGCAAACTTAGCTCTGGTTAGAGCCTGCCATTTGCGTCTACTATCAGGTTTATTTATGAAATAAATAAGAATGAGTAATTAAAGCCGTGAAATGAATCACATGTGAATATAAGAAAATATGCCAGAGCATCCCATTCAAACATTTTTTGTAATAAATACAGAGCGCTATTGATAAACAAGTCAGAATTTAGATTGATTACTCAGTTTATTTTTTCACTTCATGTTAAGGAGTAGAAAATACATCACTTGTTGAGTTGCTTATTAACCCAACCGTTCCTGTTACAAATAAAAATATAATTAGTCACTAATTTAGAATGCTTTAATTTTCACTTGTATCACTGTTCAAGCCCAAGAATCTATTACTCGCTTCGTTCTCTCTTATATAGGCCCCTCATACTTCAAAGTTTTCATGATTTATTCAATAACTTTTCATTACTCACTAGCCAAAAACATACACAAAAGATATAACACCTGCGCGAGACAATAAGATCTCATTAGCTGTAAACCCAGGAACGACAAATGAAAAAAATTCAACGCAGTGTGCTAGCTCTCTCCCTACTTGGCTTGATAGCGGGGTGTCAGTTGACCGCCAGTGAGCCACTTCAACCTACGGCGAATCAAGACATCATCGAATCAGCCAAAAATGAACTGGATGGTATTGAAGAGCTAGAAGTCAGTGACGAGGGTGTTATTACCTTTACTCAGCGTCTAAGAACGCCAGGAACCTACTGGATTCCAGCGAGAATTAAAGAACTCAGCTACGATATATCATGCGTACAGCTTAGTTACTTCATTGATAGAGGCATGGTTGTGAAGTCTGCCTTTCTAGGGGCTCGAGGACGTGTTGAATATTACGACATGGAACGCTGTATGAAAGACACACCATTTCAGTAATACAGGCATAAAAAAAGCTCCACCAAAGTGGAGCTTTTCGTATTCGTTCTTAGCAACTATGGGCGAGCTACAAAACCTACTGCTTCGTATGCTTTCTTAAGCGTTTCAGCCGCTCGTGCCGAGGCTTTCTCAGCGCCTTGCTGCATTACCTCGTCCATGTAAGCACGATCAGCGCGAATACGGTGATATTCTGCTTGAATTGGCTCAAGCATTGCTACAACTGCCTCACCAACATCTTTCTTAAATGGGCCATACATTTCTACGCCTTGGTACTTCGCTTCAATCTCTTCGAAGCTCATGCCTGTCGCCGCAGAGTACAAACCCATTAGGTTAGCAATGCCCGCCTTGTTCTCGATATCATGACGGATACTTGGTGGCGTTTCGGTATCGGTTTGCGCTTTGTTGATCTTCTTAAGGATCGACTTAGGCTCTTCCAGCAGCGTGATAACGTTCTTACGGTTGTCATCAGATTTAGACATCTTCTTCGTTGCGTCTTGAAGGCTCATTACACGCGCATTTACTGTCGGAATGTAAGGCTCTGGAACTTGGAAGATTGGCTGCTCTGGCGAGTAAATATTGTTGAAACGCGTTGCGATATCGCGCGCTAATTCTAGATGTTGCTTCTGGTCACTGCCTACAGGTACTTGGTGTGCACCGTAAAGCAAAATGTCAGCCGCCATCAACACCGGGTAGTCAAATAGACCGACGTTTACGTCATTCGCGTAACGTGCCGATTTGTCTTTAAACTGAGTCATACGGCTCAGCTCACCCATTTGAGTGTAGCAGTTAAGAAGCCAACCTAATTGAGCATGCTCTGGTACATGTGACTGAACAAATAGCGTGCTCTTCTTCGGGTCAACACCAACTGCCAGACAAATTGCCAGTGCGTCTAGAGTTGCTTCATGCAGCGCTTTAGGGTCCTGACGAACCGTAATCGCGTGAAGGTCTACCACACAATATTGGCAATCATAATCGTCTTGCATCTGCTGCCATTGACGTAGAGCACCCAAGTAGTTACCGATACTTAGTTCACCTGAAGGTTGAACACCACTCAATACAATGGGTTTGCTCATTAGAATGATTCCTTTGACTTCTTAATCTAATTAAATGAAAAAAACCGTGCAGTAATAGGTGCACGGTTTACTCAGTGTACTCATTAACGAGTATTTTGGAAGCTCTTTTGTAGCCGTTATGCAGAAACCGCTACAACGTCCAATAATTCTGCCAAACTGTCAGCGACGAAATCTGGATTTGATGCTGAAATAGGTTCACCGTGGTTGTAACCATATGTCAGACCAAATGAGGCACAGCCTGCATTCTTTGCTGCGAGAATGTCGTTTTTCGAGTCGCCAACCATCAGCATTTCACTTGGTTGGATTTGGTGCTTTTCCATCAACCAGTTCAATGCTACTGGGTTTGGTTTTTTCTCTGGGAATGCATCACCGCCAAGGACATCAACGAAGTATTTTGCGATGTCGTGCTTTTCCAAAACGTCAGGCACAAACTTTGAAGGTTTGTTAGTCACCAACGCCATAACAAAGCCCGCTTTGTGCAGCTCTGCTAGTGTCTCTTTTACCGTTGGGTAAAGATGACTTAGCTTGTGACCGCTTTGCTCGTAGTAATCATCAAACAATACACGCGCTTTAGCACGAAGCTCTTCACTCAGCTCCGGGTTGATGGTCAGGCTTTGGCTTAATGAGCGACCAATAAGCACGTCTGCACCGTTACCCACGTAATCACGAACTTGTTCTTCTGAAACCGATGGAAAGCCAAGCGCCTGTACTGCTTGGTCTGCCGCGACAGCTAGATCTGGCACGCTATCAAGCAAAGTACCATCTAGATCGAAGGCGATGAATTTAATGTCTTGTTGAGTCATAACTTCCCTGAGGATTTTTATTTATAAATCGGTGAAAACGACAAAGGATGGCACCCCATCCTTTGTTTTTATCATTATGTCTGATTCTACAGTAACTGTTTGTTTCGTCGTTACTTTGCAGCAATACGCTGACGAACTGCCTCAAACAAACAGATGCCGGATGCCACAGATACGTTCAAGCTTGAAACGCTACCAGCCATTGGGATCTTAATCAAATCGTCGCAGGTTTCACGAGTCAGACGACGCATACCGTCACCTTCTGCCCCCATTACGATAGCAAGGGGTCCAGTCAGTTTGGCTTGGTAGATGTCGTGCGTTGCTTCACCCGCAGTACCAACAAACCAGATGCCTTTCTCTTGCAATGTACGCATAGTACGAGCCAAGTTCGTTACTCGGATCAATGGTACGACTTCAGCTGCACCACAAGCGACTTTACTTACCGTCGCATTCATTGGCGCAGAACGATCTTTCGGTACGATGATCGCCGCAGCACCTGCCGCATCTGCGTTACGTAAACACGCACCAAGATTGTGTGGATCGGTCACTCCGTCTAACACTAATAGCAGTGGTGATTCGTGCTGCGCCAGGATGTCATCTATATCGTTCTCATTCAGCTGCTTCGCTGGTTTCACACGAGCGATGATGCCTTGGTGATTTGCACCGCGCGCTTTGTCATCCAAAGTTTTACGTGTCATCTGCTGAATAGAAACACCACAAACCTGAAGATCATTTAGGATTGGCATTAGGCGATCATCTTGACGACCTTTTAAAACGTACGCCTCGATAAAACGCTCTGGTTCGCGCTCCAATACCGCCTTCACTGCGTGAATGCCGTAGATAAATTCGTTACTCATTGTTTAACCTGTTGTTCTGGTCGTATTGCCTGCGCCAACCAAGTTTGAACTAAGTTGGCGCTTCAACCTACTACTGCGCTTCTTTTTTAGTGCGCTTGGTTTTCTTCGGCTTACTGTGCGGCTTCTTTTTACGTGCTTTTTTCACTTTAGGCTTCTCGTTGCCTTCGGCGTCACCACGTTTTGGGCCATTACGCTTACTCGTTGCGCCCGTTTCTTCTGGGCGTTTAGTTGGCTCTATCGCAGGAACTGCACGAGCCGCGCCACCTTCCTTCGATGAAGAGCGAGTCGCAGCGCGTTTTTTATCTTTCGCTTTGCGCTTTGCTTCCGCTGCGCGTTTCTTCGCAGTCTTACCTTCGCCGCGTAGCTTACGACTTGTTTCGACCAATTCAAAGTCAATTTGCTTATCATCGAGGTTAACAGCCAGTACTTTTACTTTTACTGCATCACCTAAGCGGTAGATGTTACCGAAACTTTCACCAATAAGTCGTTGACCAATCGGGTCAAATTGATAGTAGTCGTTCGCAAGGGTAGAAATATGTACCAAACCATCGATGTGCAAATCCGTTAAACGTACAAAGAAGCCAAAGCTAGTGACATTAGCAATAACACCGTCTAGTTCGTCACCGACGTGGTCTTGCATATATTCACACTTCAGCCAATCCGCAACATCACGTGTTGCATCATCAGCACGGCGCTCTGTCATCGAACATTGTTCGCCGTAAAAATCCATGTCGTCAAACGAGTAATGATAGCCACCTGTTGGTGTCCAGCGATCTTGATTACGACCTTCTTCTTTAGCAATCAGATACTTGATTGCACGGTGAAGTAACAAGTCAGGGTAACGACGAATTGGCGACGTAAAGTGCGCATAGCGTTTCAATGCCAACCCAAAGTGCCCCGCGTTATCTGCGTTGTATACCGCTTGCTTCATTGAGCGTAGCAGCATGGTCTGAATCAACTCTTGATCTTGACGCCCGGAGATTTGACGTGCGAGATCAGCATAGTCCGTTGGTGAAGGCTCTAAACCACCTTTTAGCTCAAGACCAAGTTCACTTAAGAAGTCACGGAAACCTTGCAGGCGTAATTCACCTGGAGATTCGTGGATACGATAAAGCGCGGGCTCTTTCGCTTTTTCTACCAGCGATGCCGAAGCAATGTTGGCTAAAATCATACATTCTTCGATGATCTTATGCGCGTCATTACGAATTACTGGCTCAATGCTTTCGATTTTACGTTCCGCATTGAAAATAAATTTGGTTTCAACGGTTTCAAATTCGATTGCACCGCGTTGATCTCGTGCTTCTTTCAGCACTTTGTACATCTTGTGCAACTCTTCTAGATGAGAAACAAGCGGCTGGTAGCGCTCACGTAGTTCTTCATCCCCTTCTAGAATCGCGCTCACTTTGCTATATGTGAGACGAGCGTGCGAGTTCATCACCGCCTCGTAATGCTTGTAACCAGACAGCTTACCTGTATCGGAAATGGTCATTTCGCACACCATACACAAGCGATCTACTTGCGGGTTAAGCGAACATAGACCGTTCGACAGTACTTCTGGCAACATTGGCACAACTTGCGAAGGGAAATATACTGAGTTACCACGATTGATCGCTTCTTTGTCCAACGCAGAGTCAGGACGAACGTAGTAACTGACGTCAGCAATCGCTACCCATAAACGCCAACCACCTTCTTTGTTCTTTTCACAGTAAACGGCATCATCAAAGTCTCGTGCGTCTTCGCCGTCAATGGTCACTAGTGGCAAATCACGTAGATCCACACGACCAACTTTCGCTTCTTCTGGTACTTCTTCGCCTAAGTTTTCGATTTGTTTATCGACGGCTTCTGGCCATTCGTGAGGGATTTGGTGTGTACGAATCGCAATTTGTGTTTCCATACCTGGTGCCATGTTTTCACCAAGGACTTCAACCACTTTACCCATCATGCCGCGTGAGCGTGAGCCACGATCAGTAATTTCAATTACGACTACGTTACCCATGCGTGCACCCGCTTTGTGCTCATTTGGGATCAGGATATCTTGGCTGATACGCGAGTCATCTGGGACAACATAGGAGTATCCATATTCAAGGAAGAAACGACCAACGATTTGATCATTGCGCTCCTCTAGCACACGCACCAAACGTCCTTCACGGCGGCCGCGCTTGCTGTTGTCTGTCGGTTGCACTAAGACAAAATCACCGTGGATGATGTTCTTCATCTGATGGTGCGGTAACAGAATATCATCATCCTTGCCGACGCTGCCTTCTGGACGTACCCAACCATGGCCATCACGATGACCAATCACGTAACCTTTCACCATTTCAAGTTTTTCAGGCAATGCATAGCACTGACGGCGGGTAAACACCAGTTGGCCATCTCGCTCCATCGCACGTAGCCGACGACGCAACCCTTCGTATTGCTCTTCGCCCTCAAGCTTTAGTGCCTCAAACAAGTCGTTACGATTCATTGGAACGCCCGCTTGCTCTAGAAACTCGATGATAAACTCTCGGCTTGGAATTGGATTTTCGTAATTTTTGGATTCACGATCTGCAAAAGGATCGTTTGGAATATTGTCTGACATAGGCACGCCTATCTAGCAAGGAAGGTATATGGCTAGTATATCTGAGTCTCTCGATAAGCTACAGAATTGCTTTGAAAAAAGAATGATCGAGATCGACTCTAGGCATGCAAATGAGTTAAGGACGAGCCAGCAAGATCAAAAGTTCAGAATTGTCACTGAGCAAGGATTCAATCGTGCAGTTATCCAACTCCGCCAGAAAGGCACTTTTTGCTTTCGCCAATTTATCTTTGAGGCGGCAAGCAGGGGTAATATGGCAAAAATCCACACCACAGTTGACTAAATCTAACGGCTCTAAATCGCGCACAACACCACCAACTGTGATTTCAGACGCTGGCTTCATCAGCCGGATACCACCGTTTTTTCCGCGCACGGTATGGACATAACCCAACTGCCCTAACCGATTGATAACTTTAACCATATGGTTGCGTGACACACCAAATAAATCCGTCACTTCGGTAATGCTGGTTAACTCATCTTCCGGCAACGAAGCCAAGAAAATTAAGGTTCTCAACGCATAATCAGTGAAACTAGTTAACTGCATATTCTCTCCCAAAGTGCGACTCAATAACCCGCTGGTGATGCTAAAACCCCAAACTTGAGCTATCGATAAAAGTGTAAATCTTTTCTTGATCGAAAGATACATTTGAGATACAACTTTAAACATGCATTATAAATACAACTTAAAGTAGGAAGCCCTTATGCTCAGCAATCAAACTATCGAGATCGTCAAAGCGACCGCACCACTCATCGCCGAAACAGGACCAAAACTGACCGCGCACTTTTACGAGCGTATGTTTACTCATAACCCTGAGTTGAAAGATATTTTTAACATGAGTAACCAGCGTAACGGCGATCAGCGTGAAGCATTATTCAACGCTATCTGTGCCTATGCTGCCAATATTGAAAATTTGCCAGCTCTGCTTGGCGCAGTAGAGAAAATTGCGCATAAGCACACGAGCTTTTTGATCACAGAAGATCAGTACCAAATCGTTGGTAAGCATTTACTTGCGACAATCGATGAGCTTTTTAATCCAGGTCAAGAGGTGTTGGATGCTTGGGCTGAGGCTTACGGCGTACTTGCGAATGTATTTATTCAGCGCGAAGAACAAATTTACCAACAAAATGAAGCTTTGGAAGGCGGCTGGCGCGGTCTACGCGAATTTGAATTAGTCGATAAAAAGATTGAGAGCGAACACATTTGCAGCTTTGTATTCAAGCCAACCGATGGTCAAAAAGTGGCGCCGTATAAACCGGGACAATACCTTGGCATCTACATCAACAGTGACCAGTTAGAAAACCAAGAAATTCGCCAATATAGTCTGTCTTCTGCGGTCCAAGAGAACACTTACCGTATCTCGGTAAAACGTGAAGAAGGCGGAAAAGTGTCGAACTACCTGCACGATAGCCTGAACATTGGCGAAAAAGTGCAGCTTGCGGCCCCTGCCGGTGACTTCTTTATGGATGCCGAACCACAAACACCCGTTGTTCTAATATCTGCTGGTGTGGGACTTACTCCAACGCTGTCAATGCTAGAAAGTCTCTCAGCACATCAAGCACCTGTAACCTGGGTTCATGCAACCGAAAATGGCCAACAGCATGCTTTCAAGCAACACGTAAACCAACTCGTTGCAGAAAAAGAAAATATGAACGCGCTCATTTGGTATAACCAACCAACGGCAGAAGACAAACTAGGTGAAGACTTCCACTTCACGGGCTTTGTCAATCTGTATGAAATTGAAGCTGCATTAAAGCAAGATAACGTGCAGGTGTACTTCTGTGGCCCTGTAGGATTTATGCAGCACATAGCGAAACAGCTATTAGAACTTGGCGTACCAGAAGAGCAATTCCATTACGAATGCTTCGGTCCACACAAAGTGGTTTAAGCGCTATCAGCTATCGGGAAAACAACAAAGCCCACGTGACGTGGGCTTTGTTGTATGAAGTTGTTTGCAATATTGAAGCGTTACCAAAAGGTGTCTCGCCGTTTAGCTCGAGCAATAACGTTTTGTGGCATGCGCTGTTCAAGGCCGTTTCTCAATACAGTTATGCGCTTATGCTGCCGCTTATCTGCTGTGACAGAGTTATATAACCAACGATACGCATCTTCGTAATCGAGTGGACTGCCATAATCACGTAAAAGCAACTCGGCCAGATGAATACGCGCGTTTAGGTTTCCCATTGACGCAGCTTCTCGCAAATATGGAATTGCACGTTCTTTATCTTGCTGTACTAAAGTGCCACGCGAATAGTATCGGCCAATCTGCTCTAGTGCAGCTGGTAACCCCTGATGCGCTGCATTTTCGATGTAGTAAAGACCCAGTTCGACATCTTGCTCGACACACACCCCCCAAGCCAACATATCTCCGTACAGAAATTCATAAGCGGGTAAGTTAATTCGAGTCGCACGAGCTACGATATCCTCCACCAGCTGGCAGTTATCAGCGCGCACACGTTGTAAGTGCTTATTTTGCTCAATAAGCTTTATCAGCTCTGCTTCGGTATAGATCGGAACTGGTGCCCCCACATCAGCAACATTGGCTTTCACTGTGGTAGCAACCAAGGTCAACAACAGTGAAGCAGCCACTGTTCGTAACTTCATAAACGTACCCTTAAGGTATCTAAGAAACCAAAGATCGGTGAAGGATCTCCTCTGCTTGATAACCTTATCGGCAAAAAACAGCTAAGCTTTAGACAATTTTTGCCTCTGATTTAGGCTCAGCGGCAAAAGCTTGCCATATGAGAGTCACGCTGTTTTTGTTCAGATACAAAAAAGCCGACCAGAAGGTCGGCTTTTGCAATCTTTAACGGCTATCAATTAAGCTTCGAATGGGTGAACTTTGATGATAGTTTCGTTACGGTCAGGACCTGTAGAGATGATGTCTACTGGAACGCCAGTTAGCTCTTCAATACGCTTGATGTAGTCAAGAGCGGCTTGTGGTAGAGCATCTAGTGACTTAGCACCAAATGTGTTCTCAGACCAACCAGGCATTGTTTCGTAGATTGGCGTTGCTTTTTCGAATGCTTCAGCAGCCATCGGAGAAACTTCTAGCACAGAGCCATCTTCCATCTTGTAACCAGTACAGATTTTTAGCTCTTCTAGACCATCTAGTACGTCTAGTTTAGTTAGACAGAAACCAGATACAGAGTTGATTTGGATTGCACGACGCATAGCAACAGCATCGAACCAACCTGTACGACGTAGACGACCAGTTGTCGCACCGAACTCGTGGCCAACTTCACCTAAGTGCTTACCAATTGGATCTTGCTTATCTAAACCGTCGTATAGTTCAGTCGGGAATGGACCAGCACCAACGCGAGTACAGTACGCTTTTGCGATACCCAAGATGTAACCGATGTGACGAGGACCAAAACCAGAACCTGCAGCAACACCACCAGCTGTCGTGTTAGAAGACGTTACGTACGGGTAAGTACCGTGGTCGATATCAAGTAGTGTACCTTGTGCGCCTTCGAACATGATCTTGTCGCCGCGCTTACGTGCTGCGTCTAGTTCGTCAGTTACGTCGATAACCATTGAAGTTAGTAGCTCAGCGTAGCCTTTCGCTTGCTCAAGTACTTCTTCGTAGCTTACTGGCTCCGCTTTGTAGAAGTTAACTAGTTGGAAGTTATGGAACTCCATGACTTCTTTTAGCTTCTCTGCGAAAGTCGCCATATCGAATAGGTCGCCAACGCGTAGACCACGACGAGCAACTTTATCTTCGTATGCTGGACCGATACCACGACCAGTAGTACCGATAGCTTTTTTACCGCGAGCGATTTCGCGAGCTTGGTCCATTGCAACGTGGTAAGGAAGAATTAGCGGACATGCTTCAGAAATGAAAAGACGCTCGCGTACTGGAATACCGCGCTCTTCAAGAGGCTTCATTTCTTTAAGTAGAGCTTCAGGTGATAGTACAACACCGTTACCGATAACACATTTTACGTTATCGCGAAGGATACCTGATGGAATTAAGTGAAGAACGGTTTTTTCACCGTCAATTACGAGAGTGTGACCTGCGTTGTGACCGCCTTGGTAGCGTACCACGTATTTTGCATCTTCAGTTAAAAGGTCTACGATTTTACCTTTACCTTCGTCACCCCATTGGGTGCCTAGAACGACTACGTTATTTCCCATCTTTCCAAGTCTGATTGCTAGTTAAAAATGGATTCTAGCACCGAATCTCACTTCTTGCAGTCATTTTTTGTTCACAGAGTCGCTACCAGAATGTCATCTTGCCGCTTTGTTCATTTTGAAATCAGCATATCACTGATAGTATTTAGCTTTCTCTATTCGACTGGAAAGCGCTATGTCTGAATCCATATGGTTGGCGATTGGGCTCGTCTTGATCATGGAAGGCATTGGGCCACTGATTGCTCCTAACGGTTGGCGGAATATGGTGGTTCAATTAAGTGAACAACCCAACAATCAGCTACGACGCATCGGTGGCTGCCTAGTAGTTGCTGGAGCCGTCATCGCCATCATGATGAGCTAGCACTTAGCATCAGATACAAAAAAGGCTCCCTAAGGAGCCTTTTATTTCAATAAGACGCGGAGATTATTTCTCCATGCTGCCCTTCGACTGGTTCATGTATTGGAAGAACTCACTCTTCGGATCAAGCACCAGAATATCGCTCTTAGAGCTGAAGGACTTCTCATACGCACGTAGCGAGCGTAGGAAGCTAAAGAACTCAGGGTCTTTGTTGTACGCTTCAGCATAAATCTTCGCAGCCTCAGCATCCGCTTCACCTCGTGTCACACGCGCAGTTTTATCAGCTTCAGCTAGAATAGTTGCTACTTCTAGTTCTGCTTGAGCACGAATAACTTCCGCCTTTTCACGACCTTGAGAACGGTGCTTACGAGCAACAGACTCACGCTCCGCACGCATACGACGGTAGATAGACTCACTGATTTCATCAGGCAGGTTGATTTTCTTCATTCGGAAATCAACGACACGAACCCCCAAGTCTTTCATTGCGCTTTCACGCGTGTCTTTCAATACTTCAGACATGATTAGGTCGCGTTCACCATCAATCTCAAGCGCTTCACGAGCCGCTTCAGTTGCGACAACATCAGCACTTGCGTCTTCTGGTAGCACATCATCGTTACGTGGACCAGATACGATCTGTTTGATTTCACGAGCACCGATTTCAGAACGAAGCACGTCCGTCACTTTACGCTCAAGTAGTGCCTCTGCCGTTAGCGAGTTACCACCGCCTGTCGCGAGGTAGTAGCGACCAAAATCTTCAATACGCCACTTCACGTAGGTATCAATGATAACGTCTTTTTTCTCGGACGTTACGAAACGGTCGGCACGACCATCCATTGTTTGGATACGTGCATCAAGTTGTTTAACACGGTCAAACAAAGGCATCTTGAAATGCAGACCAGGCTCGTAAATTCGAGTGATGTCGTTATTGTCTTTCAAGACACGACCAAATCGAACCACGATACCGCGCTCACCTTCAGGAATCACAAACAAAGACATCAACATTAATGCCAGTGCGATTACCAGTACAGGGATCATTAACTTACGCATTCTTAGTATCTCCCTTGACGTGAACCTGTTGAACGAGACTGCGTGTTCGAAGTGTCTTCTTGTGTACGATCTGACTCAAGTTGAATTTGATCATAGGTTGAAGATGACTTCGATTTACGTTTGGTATCTGCTTTGCCCTCTTGTCCCGCCAACTTATCGATTGGAAGGTAAAGAAGATTGCCGCTTGATTCCGAGTCAATCAACACTTTCGAAGTGCTTGAGTACACCTCTTCCATTGCGTCGATGTACAGACGATCACGCGTTACACCAGGCGCTGCTTGGTATTCTGGTAGTAGTTTTTCGAACTGTGCTACCTGACCAAGAGCCTCGTTAGTGACACGCTCATTGTAACCTTGTGCTTCTTTCTTCAAACGCTCTGCACGACCCGTTGCCTTAGGCAAGATTTCGTTCTTGTATGCTTCAGCTTCACGAATGAAACGCTCTTCATCCTCACGTGCTGCGATTGCATCATCAAACGCATCTTTCACTTGCTCTGGTGGACGAGCAGACTGGAAGTTCACATCAACAAGTACCAGACCCATATCATAGCTATCAATGATTTGGTTCAGTGTTTCTTGCGTAGTTTGACGAATTTGCTGACGACCACTGGTTAGAATGCTATCCATCAATGAGTCACCAATTACTGCACGTAGTGCAGAATCCGTTGCTTGACGCAAGCTGTCGTCTGCATTGGTTACACGGTACAAGTATTTGTATGGGTCAGTCACTCGGTACTGAACATCCATCGCAACTGTTACAACGTTTTCATCTTTGGTCAGCATTAGACCAGATGCACGTAGTGAACGAATCGCTTGTACGTTTACCGCTTCGTACTCATCAATAAAGCGAGGACGCCAGTTAAGACCTGGGTCTACGATACGATCGTATTTACCTAAACGCAGTACAACACCACGCTCTGCTTCACCGATGGTGTAAAAACCAGCGAAAAACCAAACCGCAACAGCAATCAGAGCAATCACGCCAAAGCCAATTGCACTACCACCACCGCCGCCGATTGGAGAACCACCGCCGCCTTTTTTACCAAACTTGCCGCCCAGCTTTTGACTCAGTTTGTTGAACACTTCATCTAAATCTGGCGGACCTTGATCTCGGCCACCAGGACGCTGGCCACCACGATTATTATTACCCCAAGGGTCATTATCGCGGCCATTGTTGCCGTTGTTATTTCCAGGCTCATTCCACGCCATTAGAAAGCTCCATCATTTGATATGACGTTATACTGTAGCAGTCCTTTAAGTGACTATAAAGCCAGTCAAAACTGCCCCTTCTCTTTTTTCAAGTCTAGACCAATCTACTTGCTGCATTCGAATATCGATCAACAAGTTACCATCCTGGTCATATTCCTCACGTTGAATACACTTCATTTGGAAGAAGGTACTACGGAATCGTCCTTGATACTGTGGAGGAATTCGCAACTGATGCTCGACCATTTGTGACGCCAGACGTTCCGTCAGAGCCTCAAACAGGACATCAATGCCCAACCCATCCATTGCTGAAACCCAAACTGCGCGAGGTACGCCTTCCTCGTCTCGTTCTATACGTGGTTTCTGCGAATCTAGATTGTCGATTTTGTTCATGACAACCAGAGTCGGCACTTCATGCGCGTCGATCTCTTCTAGTACTTCATGAACAGCTTGAATATTCTCACGAAAACGCTCATCACTGGCATCAACAACATGTAACAAAATGTCAGCTTCTTGCGTTTCCTGCAAGGTTGCCTTGAAGGCCGCAACCAAGTCGTGTGGCAAATGTCGAATAAAACCAACCGTGTCTGCCAAGATGGCAGGACCAACATCTGCTAACTCTATCTTACGTAAAGTCGGGTCCAAAGTAGCAAATAATTGATCAGCCGCGTACACGCCAGCTTCTGTAATACGGTTGAAGAGTGTCGACTTACCCGCGTTGGTGTAACCCACAAGTGAAACCGTTGGGATTTCAGCTCGATTTCGGGCGCGGCGCCCTTGTTCACGCTGCTTCGCTACTTTGTCTAAGCGTCGCAGGATGGCTTTGATTCTGTCACGCAATAAGCGACGGTCGGTTTCCAGCTGGGTTTCACCCGGGCCACGTAAACCGATACCACCTTTCTGCCTTTCAAGGTGTGTCCAACCACGAATCAAACGAGTAGAGATATGACGAAGTTGAGCCAGCTCTACCTGTAGCTTACCTTCGTGTGTTCGAGCTCGTTGAGCAAAGATATCGAGAATAAGACCAGTGCGGTCGAGAACTCGACATTGGCACAGTGCTTCGAGGTTACGTTCTTGGGCAGGAGAGAGGGCGTGATTAAAAATCACAATTTCGGCACCCGTTGATTGTACCGCTGTAGCAATCTCTTGGGCCTTACCCTCTCCGACATAGTATTTCGGGTGTGGGGATTGACGACTACCAGTTACCACTTGTAGCGCCTCTACCCCAGCAGAAGAAACCAGCATTTCGAACTCAGCCAGATCTTCCCATTCACCTTCTTGCGTGAAGTTGATATGAACAAGTACGGCTCGCTCACCGGATTCATAACGGTCAAACAAGCAATCAACTCCTTATTTTAAAAATACTCGATGAAGAATTAATCTTCAGATTTCTCTTGTGGACGCTCACCTTGTGGACGTTCACCGCTGTGATGGCTCACTGGACGAGCCGGCACAACTGTTGAGATCGCGTGCTTGTACACCATTTGGTTAACAGTATTCTTCAGCAGGATCACAAATTGATCGAATGATTCGATCTGACCTTGTAGTTTAATACCATTCACAAGGTAGATAGATACCGGGATACGCTCACGACGTAGCGCGTTTAGAAATGGGTCTTGTAGAGATTGCCCCTTAGCCATTTTTATTTTCCTTATTTAATTTGTAGTTGTAATTATTTAGCTAGTGGTGCAATGCAAAAGATACGGCTTTTGCATCTGAGCTAAACGAATCAAAAATGCACTCTAAGTAATTAGCAGCATAGTATAAAAACCGCCAACAACAGATCCTTTGAGAGTGCGTTCACGCAAAAACGATCACATTATACACAGCTATGTCAATCAGATGCTATTGCTTCCGACATCGTTTCTAATGCCTGTTCAATGTTCTCGCTATCCAACCAAGTTAAATCATCCCAGCTGCGTAACCAGGTGATTTGACGCTTGGCCAATTGACGAGTCGCGCATACGCCACGAAATACCGCTTCGTCACGTGTACACTCCCCATCTAAATACTCCCACATCTGTCGGTAACCGACGCATCGTATGGAAGGAAGATCGGGGTGAAGATCTTTTCGCGAATGTAACGCTTTCATTTCTTCTTCAAAGCCCGCTTCCATCATCTTCTCGAAACGGAGTTCAATCCGACGGTGAAGTTCTGCCCTATCCTTGGGAGCTATTGCAAACTGCTTGACTCGGTATGGTAGGCTTTCACCTTTCGTTTGAGTCAATTCAGTCAAAGTTTTACCTGAAATGCGAAAAACTTCCAATGCCCGAGATAAACGTTGGGGATCATTGGGATGGATTCTCGCGGCTGACACAGGATCAACCTCTTTGAGTTCATCGTGCAACACTGACCAACCTTTAGTCAATGCCTCTTGTTCAATTTGCTGACGAATTTCAGGATTTGCAGCAGGAAGTGGTGATAAACCTTCAAGTAACGCCTTGTAATACAGCATTGTTCCACCCACAAGAAGTGGAATTTTTCCTTCTGCAACAATATCATCCATCGCTCTCAATGCATCTCGACGAAAGTCGGCGACAGAGTAAGATTCACTTGGGTCCAAAATATCTATCAAGCGATGAGGCGCCAAACTTAACTCTTTTTCATCCGGTTTCGCCGTACCGATATCCATCCCTTTGTAGATCAAAGCAGAATCAACACTGATGATCTCAACCGGAAATTTTTGACGAAGACGAATCGCCAGCTCAGTTTTGCCTGATGCAGTTGGCCCCATTAAAAATAGCGCCAAAGGTAGTTTATCTGTCATGGTTTTAATTTGGCTATCGTGGCAGAGAAATCAACAGCGGATACGAATTTTGTATCTTCTAATGGCAATTGACCATGTCTTAGCTGTTCAAGTTCCGCAATAATTTGAATGGCTTCAGAAAAAGTATAGTGACTCTTCACTGTCGTGACCTGTAATGCGAGCCAATCTATCAACTCAGACAGCATCTGAGCCGCTGCTATACCTTCGTTCACACAAGATTGCGCGTAAGATAACAGATCTGGTACTAAATTTTGTAAGTTTTGTTGACGCAGCGGAGCTGGGACGCCCATCACCATTAAGGCGTGCTCGTTTCTCGCTTTCAATTGAATACCAAGCAATGCCAAATCTTGTTGATAATCTTGGGCCAGTCTCACTAATTCGGCCTCTAACTTAATAGATAGAGGAACAAGCAGAGGTTGTGCCTTGAGTGCACCATCGCTTGGAGTGAGCTGGCCTTTTACACGATAAAATTCTGCTCTAGGTAACGAGACTAACGCCGCCCCACTGTCACTGCCCATCAAAACAAATTGTTCATCGACCACCATCAGCGCTTTGCCTAATGCAGTAATCGATGGCATTGATGTGTGCGAAGTTATCGTTTGGGGCGCTATTGGAGTGACTGCCTGAACCTCAAACTCTGGCGTTTTCAACAGCTCGTGATAAGCGCGTACTTCTTGTTTAGTTGGCGCTAGTTCTACGTGGCGCTCTTTACTGTGACTTGGCTTTGGTGCGGGTTTGGATTCCACCCAATCATTACGTTTGAATGACTCCACTACGCGCGCCTCTCGCACGGAGGTTTCACTAGGACCGCTATTACGAGGCTTCACTTCATAATCACTGCGTCCAGGATAAGCCGGTGTACTCTCTATCGCTTGATAAACCCGTTCTGGTACTGGTGAAGATGCTGGCTCTTGTACTTTTTCAGGCTCTGGCGAATGCTCAATCTCTTCAGACTCAGTCGGTTCCACGCGATGAAATGCCGATTCATTCACCTGTGGTTTATCAATCACGGCGCTTTGTGAAAGTGCATCCGTCAAAGCTTGATAGATGAAATCATGCACCAAACGAGCTTGGTGGAAACGCACTTCATGCTTAGCAGGGTGAACATTCACATCTACTTGGTGCGGATCTAGCTCAATAAAGAGCACATACGCAGCAAACTGATCTGGCTTTAAGCTCATTTCATAGCTTTGACGAATCGCGTGATTGATTAATTTGTCACGCATCATTCGGCCATTCACATAGCAATATTGTAAATCGCTTTGCTGCCTTGCTCCCTCTGGTGTGGTAATCCACCCATGTAACTTTAACCCTTGATGCTCAAGCTCGATTCTGAGCATATGCCGCACAAACGCATTACCGCAGACAGCAGCAATACGCTTTTCGGTTTGAAGCTGATTTTTCGCCGCGCGATATTGACGGATGATCTTGCCGTTATGACGCACATTGATGGTGACATCAAAGCGGCTTAACGCAATGCGTTTCAATAACTCATCAATATGAGCAAATTCGGTTTTCTCCGTACGAAGAAACTTGCGACGCGCTGGAGTATTAAAAAATAAGTCCAACACCTCAACAGTCGTGCCAATCGGGTGCGCTGCTGGCTTAAGCTTCACCTGCATATCACGCCCTTCGGAGTAGGCACTCCAGGCTTCTTCTTGTGCCGCAGGACGCGACGTGAGCGTCAAACGCGAGACTGAGCTAATACTGGCTAACGCTTCACCGCGAAAACCTAGACTCATAATGGCTTCGAGATCATCTAAGGTATGTATCTTAGATGTCGCATGACGACTGAGCGCTAAGCCAAGTTCATCTTTCGCGATACCTTTTCCGTTATCACGAACACGAATCAGCTTTGCGCCTCCTTTCTCGATATCGATATCGATTCGAGTTGCGCCAGAATCAAGACTATTTTCAACCAGCTCTTTAATCACAGAAGCAGGTCTTTCGACCACTTCCCCTGCGGCGATTTGGTTTGCAAGTCTGGCTGGCAAAATTTTAATCGTCATAATGAGTTAGAAGCTCACCTACTTGTTTGGAATGATCAGGACTTGCCCAACCGCTAGCTGATCAGAGCGTAAGTTATTCGCTTTACGAATGCTCGATACGCTAACGCCGTATTTGGACGCTATTTTGCCAAGGAACTCACCCCGAGAAACCTTGTGCTTACGAATCGGTTTATCTTTTACCGCGACCGTTATCTTCAACTTTTGCCCTACCCACAAGGTATCTGACTTCAAGTTATTCTCTCGGCGGATATCTGAAACCTTCACTTTATAGTGATTCGCAATCTTACCTAAGAACTCACCAGACTTAACCTTGTGCGTAATGGTTTCTGTCTCAACAGTAATCGGTTTACTTGGCACTTTAATCGTACCAGCAGAAGGAATGTTGAGCTTCTGACCAATTGCCAAGCCTGTCGACTTCAAGTTGTTTGCCGACATCAGCGCTTTAGAGCTAAGCCCATATTTGTTCGCGATCACCGATAATGACTCGCCACGCTTTACAATATGTACCATTGGCTTCGCTGAAGGCGAGAACACCGTACCCTCTGGTGGGTTATCTTTTAAGTACTTGACGACCGCCTTAGTGATAGCCTGAGCTAACTTATCTTGGTGCGCTCGTTGAAACAGTAAACGCTCTTCTGTTGGGTTAGAAATAAAGCCCGTTTCCACTAGCACAGACGGAATCTGTGGAGAGCGTAAAACCGCAAGGCTGGTGTTGATCGGTTTGGTGTTATGCAGGTGCGCAACACGTCCCATCTCACCTAGGATTTCTGTTGCCAGCTTATAACCTTCTTTTTGTGAATGACTAAACTGCAAGTCCAACAAAGTTTGGTTCACGTTACGATCTTTTGTCTTCGTGAAGAACGCATTACCCGAGCCGCCCAATAACTCAGACTGTTTCTCATGGTTCTCGACCCAACGAGCAATTTCGGTATTTGCACGACGAGTATTTAGTACGAAGACCGATCCACCGCGAGGCTTCGGTGAAGTAAACGCATCTGCGTGAATGGAGATCAGCAAGTGCGCATCATTTTCACGAGCAATCGCGACACGACGGTTTAAGTTTACAAAATAATCTCCCGTACGAGTCATGCGCGTTTTAATACCAGGAGTCGCATCGAGCTGAGCAGCAATTTTTCTTGAGATACTCAATACCGCATCTTTCTCGTACTTACGACGTGAAGGGCCAATAGAGCCAGGGTCTTCCCCACCGTGACCAGGGTCGATAACAATTAACACTTCTTGAGCTCGTTGAACTGAACTCATGTCTTTGCTGGCCGCCGCTGGCTTACTCGGTTTAGAGGTCGATTCCTTCTTACCGTGCGGTAAATCAATCACCAAGCGGTGACCATACTGCCCACCTGGTGTTGGGCTTAATTTAAATAATTCCGCTTGAACGCTCTTTTTTAGTTCAAACACCAAACGATAAGTGCCCTTCTCTGGAGGCGAGCTTTTTCGTACCAGTTTTAAAACAGGGCTATCCGTAACAGTAACAGGCAGTTTGGCCTGCATAGTCGTGCTTTTTAAATCCACGACAAGGCGATCCGGCCCTGATAAAGAGAAATAGGAATAGTCAGCTTCCGAGCCTAAATCGATGACAACACGTGTTTCATCAGGTGAAGGCCAAACTCGAAAACTCTTAACGACGTTAGCAAATGCTAAATTGGGGATGAGAAGGAGAAAAGTGGCGACAAACGTCGCCACTACTCTAAAATTTGAAAAACTCAACATAGCTCCAATCGACTGAGTAACTGCACACCATAATCATTATTAGCTGTTAGTTCGGCTACACGTTGCTCACCTTGGTAGCGAATGTTTACATCAAGATCCGGTTGTGGCAGTAAGCCATGCCCTTTTTCAGGCCATTCAACCAAGCAAATCGCATCGTCTGTGAAATAGTCTCGAATCCCCATAAACTCAAGCTCTTCAGGATCCGCAAGACGATAAAGGTCGAAGTGATATACTTGCCACGGATCCAACTGGTACGGTTCGACTAGAGTATAAGTTGGACTTTTCACGTTACCTTGATGACCAAGAGCACGGACAAAACCACGACTAAAGGTTGTTTTACCTGCACCCAAATCACCATGCAGATAAATTGTGGTTTGCTGGGAACAAAGCTGAGCCAAAGCGGTGCCTAGTGCAACCGTTTCATGCTCATCTTTTAAATTGAATTGTTTCGTGCTCATTGATGCTTCTCTAACTAATGATCGTTGACTATATAAAAATCAAAAGAACAGGAATAGTAAACCGTGTTGGTTTTGAGAGACAAGCTTTCAAATGTCATATGTGCGAAAAAAGTATCCAATAAACGGTATCTTAATCATCTTAGTATCGACCTAGATTTAGAATATATGCAAATGACTTCAATAAGCAGTATTCACAACATCAAAAACGTACCTAACTGGGTAGCACCAAAGCCAGAGATCCGTTAAGATCCGCCCCCTTTATTCCGGTGGTTAACATGAACTACGAACAACTCGCACAACAAATCAAAGTTTGGGGAAAAGAACTCGGCTTCCAAAAAGTTGGGATCTGCGACGTTGATCTGAGTGAACATGAAGCAGCACTACAAAAATGGCTTGATGCAGGCTATCACGGCTCCATGGATTGGATGGCTCGTCACGGTATGATGCGTGCTAGACCCCATGAGCTACTCCCGGGAACCGTTCGTGTTATCAGCGTCCGGATGGACTATCTGCCACCAGAGGCTCAATTCGCTTCGAACCTCGCGAATAAAAGTCATGCCTATATTAGCCGCTACGCACTAGGGCGCGATTATCACAAGCTCGTCAGAAAGCAGCTAAATAAGCTCGGCAAACTTATTGAACAAGAGGTTGGTCAATATGGTTACCGACCTTTCGTTGATTCCGCACCAATATTAGAGCGACCTCTCGCCCAAAAAGCGGGCTTAGGTTGGACCGGGAAACATTCCCTGATTTTAGATCAAGACTGTGGATCGTGGTTCTTTTTAGGTGAACTACTTATCGACTTACCACTACCCGTAGATGAGCCAAGCGTTGATCAGTGCGGTAAATGCAAAGCATGCATTACATCATGCCCAACACAAGCCATCGTTGAAGACAAAGTTGTCGATGCCAGGCGTTGTATCTCTTATCTCACCATCGAGTTCGATGGCGTGATTCCTGAAGAGTTTCGAAAGCCAATGGGTAACCGCATTTATGGTTGTGACGACTGTCAATTGGTTTGCCCATGGAACCGCTACGCCGACATAACGGAGCAAGATGATTTCCACCGTCGTGACAGTTTCAAAAACCCTGACCTCGTCGACATGTTTAACTGGGATGAAGCGACTTTTCTAAAAAATATGGAAGGCTCCGCTATCCGTCGTATTGGTCATATACAGTGGCTACGTAACATCGCTGTCGCACTTGGTAATGCAGAATATAGTCAGCGAATCATAGATGCGCTGGAAAGTCGGCAAGGTGAAAATAAATTACTTGATGAGCACATTAAATGGGCTTTGACAGAGCAACTGAATCAACTCCCCACTGAGAGTAATTCATCTATAGAGACGAAAAAGCAACGCTTAATAAGGATAGTCGAGAAGGGACTGCCGAGAGACGCATAGAGCGTAGTCTATATGCAAGAGATTGAAAGTACTTTTGCATGTTCAATTCATGACCTTGTTCTCAATTTTGTAATGTGGAAAAAAATTTGAGATTCAAGAAAAACAAGCTAGCAGAAAAAAGTTAAACACAGCTCGGAGAAATGACTAGGATCAAAAAAATACCAGTTAATGATCGTATTTTAACGTACTCGATCCGACAAAAAACTTATTTTTTCTTTATATAACAAAGATTTAATTGATATTTCTTTGTTGTTTCAACTTCACTTTAGAGAAAAGATCTTTCTTCCCCATCATAAAAAGTCAAGCTAAAAACACTTTATCAACCAACTTATCCACAGAACGACGTATGTGGATAACTCTGTTAATTAAAGTAGATAAAACACGCGAAGCCTCATCATACTTGTACGTCAGCCGATTCATATCGTGTTTTAAACACAAACGAAATCGTCCGACATCATATGATGCGGATAAAAGTTTAGCTTTTGGGGATTCATGCTTCGCAGCATTATGAAAAGAGCGATGTGATTGGTTGCGAGAAGCAGGCGTTGAATCAAGCGGCGCATCCGTAGACGACTTAACAATTGTATACTAAATAAGTACTCAATCTATCGTCTTGTATTTGGTTGCGGGGGCCGGATTTGAACCGACGACCTTCGGGTTATGAGCCCGACGAGCTACCAAGCTGCTCCACCCCGC
>NZ_JAWOWL010000037.1:0-54139 GCF_033340395.1 Vibrio sp. 1159
GGTTGAAAGCACCGGTCTTGAAAACCGGCATACGTTAATAGCGTATCTAGGGTTCAAATCCCTATCTCTCCGCCACTAATAAGAAGCCTCGTTAGAAATAGCGAGGCTTTTTTCATTTCCGCACATCTTTATTACTCTATCTGTGCTTGCCAAAAATCAATTCCATATGCGATCTACTTTTGGACTAAGTAACATCGGTATCGGTATCGGTATCGGTATCGGTATCGGTATTGGTATTGGTTGTGACGTTTTGATTTTTGCTAAGAAGTGCAGTTGCCTCTAAAGCTGTTCATCCTCATCACTGCATGCTGTCCCGATAAGGTTGTTGGAGATGCTTTGTTAAGGTGTTGAACCATCTATTGCCTTATCGTTCTCTTAAAGCACTACCATTGCTTCTCTAGCCCCTTTTACCGGATAGACCGAACAAATAAGCATACTCAAATAGCCACTGTTTCACTGATGTATCTTTTTGTTTTACTCAGTCTAGCGACGCGTGTGCTCTATTGCCTAAATCTAGCTACGTCTTAAAACCATACATCAACAGGCTAAAGTTACGTATTCCTGCATTTTTTAAAATTGTTTTGGATTCTGCTGGAATGACAGGATCAGAGTAGTCAAAGAGAAGAGGAAAGTGAAACGATAGTGAGTTGCTAGGAAGTTGAGAACTACTTGGGAGCCAATGAATTGGATAAACATATTGATGACTAAGGACTGAAGGGTTAATAGCAGGCAATAAAAAAGCCGACAGGTAAGCTGTCGGCTTGGTTAGGTCATCTTAAGTTAGTCATTCTGTACGAGCGTGAGAGCTTTACGAGAGACTTCGTGAGCAGCTTTGGTTAGATTTTGCTTCTCTAGTGTGTCTGCTAGGAATGCATAGTCAGAGACGTCAGAGCGAAGCTTTAAGGCGATCTCAAAGTGATCCTGGGCTTCTTGCCACTTCTCTTGACGGAAATAGAAGTGCGCTAATGCGCTATGGGCAGCGGCGTTATCCGGTTCTTTCTTCACTACTCCCTCTAAGAAGACCACGACAGGGTGGGTATCTGGCAGATTTAGATCTGGCAGTAGTTGATAAAGCTCTGGGGCTGGTTGTTTTTTTAATGCTTCTTTTAGCACGGTAAAGGCTTCTGCATCAGCTTTTCGTGTGATGAGTTCTCGAGCAAAACAGGCAACGAGGTGTGTGTCTTGTTTCACTTTACGTGAGAGGCTATTCCAATGGGAGATTAGCCCTTCGCTACCCTGTTGCTGCGCTACTTCATGGAGTAAGCCGCACTGCGCCTTTTGAATCAGCTCTGCATGTTCTTCGTCCGAGATGAGTTTTGCTTTGGTTAGTTGTGGCAAGAGGTCAATAAGAGGTTGCCACAACTTTAGCTGCATGTACGTTGTTTTCAGCAAGTTCAATACAATAGAGTTACTCGCATACTGACTTTTTAACGATTGCAAGGTATCGAAAGCGGACTCGAACTCGTTGTCGCGGATAAATTGTTTCGCTCGAGTCAGCTCTACTGCGAGATGGGCATTCTCTTGTTGGCTCGCTAGCTCTAGATAGTGATCTCGTTTTGCTTTATCACCTTGACCTTGTGCGGCTTCAGAGGCAACTAAGTAGCAAAGCAGCGGCATATCGTGATGATTTGCCCAGCGAGTTACTTTTTTCTCAGCACCTTTCCAGTCACCTTCTAGAAGTTTAATAATGCCTTCATTGGTGTATCGGCGGGAATGGCGCATTTTGCGAACACTGAAGTAGTTCCATGTTGTAGAACTAGCATAAACTAACTTCTTAATCAGGTACTCAAGCAGAAAAAGACCTGCGAGTGCTGCGATAACGAAAACCACTAATGTCGTTACGCTCATCTCGATCGTTTTCTCGGCAATGGAGATGAGTACATAGCCTTGCTGACCAGAAAACTGGGTGCCAACAAATAGTCCTGCGCCTAGTACAACAAATAGGAAAATAAGACGAAACATTACTTATCCTCCATGCCTGTCATCGTTGTGACTTCACGACGTAGGCGTTCACGGATGACATCTGATAGTTGAGACTGACTTTGCAGTTTTGTTGGGTATTCCACTTGAATATTTTGCTGACTTAGCAGGTTAACCGTTTTGTTGAACTCTTTAACGGAATTATCGTCTTGGTTGAAGAAAGCTAATGCCCATTTGTCGGCTGTTTTTAGAGATGTGGTGTAAATTTCACCTTGTTCTTGGTACACCGCTTTTATTGCCGTTTCCAATTTGGCTTTGATGTTTTCTTTCAGGTAAAAGTGTTGCTCAGGAGAAAGCAGTGGAATGACGTTACCATCGCGCGTGCGGAAGGTAATGAAGTTTTCTGAAAAGTCCTTCAAAGAGGTCATTAAGTTATCTTGCCAGTTTGCGATATCTTCAGACACTTCAGTGTTTTCTACGGCTTCAGCTTCAGGTAGCAGTGCATTGGCGAGAGGGAGCTTGTCTACTTGCTGTTGCAGGGCAGTTAAGCGTAGTACCAATCCATCACGGTCAATTAGCGGGATAGTGCGAAGTTTGGTGATATCGTTTGCCATTGCTTTACGTAGTTTGACGAGACTAGGGTCATTCAGCGCTGCAATGCGTTGGTCTGCACTTTCCATCAGTTGAGTCGCGCTTTCTACATCGTGCTCTAAGAACAATTTACGGCCGGCTAATTTGACGAGGTAATCGGCTTCCGCCAATAGCCAGTCGTTTGGTCGACGACCTTTCACATCGGCAACGGCGAGCTGTAAGCTTTCAATGCTCTTCTGTTGCTGTCCAAGTACCACTTCCGCTTTGTGTGTCACGGTTGTTGCTTTCTCGATGGTTTCTTCTTGTACCCGGCTGAGCTCTTGCTTCATGGAAGCTTGAGTGCTTTCTAGCTGACTTTTTAGTTGGGCGATCTGCGCTTGGTAATCGGCTTGCTGTTGATGCAGCTTGTACGCGAGGCCACCGCCAAAAATAATCGATAAGATGATAGCGACCGTGCCTAGTTTGACACCGCGTTTACCTTGTTTTTCTTCAAACTCGACTTTGGTTGGCTCTGCTGTTTTTGGGGGCTCGGCCGCTTGTGGTTGCTCTTTTTTAAGGTCCGCATCCTGCTGCGATGTGGTTTTTTCGACTAGCGGTGCCGATGAGGTTTCTTCGGAAAGGTTTTTATCGTTATTTTTTTGGTCGTTATTTTTACTTGTCATGCCTATATCCTGTGTAGCTAGGGCTGGAGAGCCGCCAGTAATTCTTGGTTGGATGCGCTTCCCGTGCATCTCACGCGAGTGAACCCCCTTTGAATTGCGATGTCAGCGATACGCTGACTGGGGATATACAACTCTTGTTGATTAAGCCAAGTCAATTGCTCCGACGTCAATTGGCTGCACAAATAATCCAGTTGTTCACCACTGGTGACAATAATCTGGTTAATTTGTAGGTTTTTCCATAGTGAGATACAGCTTACTGGATCGAATGGGATGAATTCTCTCTTGTAAGTCTCACTATAGTGAACTTTTGCGCCACGCCTCACCAATGCATCTTTGATCAGCTCTCTTCCGCCGTTACCACGAAGGATAAGAACTTGTTGTTGTGCCACATTGTTGAGCTCTGGCAGTCGCAATAAGTGTTCACTATCACTGACTTGGGGATAGTGTACTTTCTGTTGGGTACATTTGCTTAAATAGTGTGCTGTTTTTTGACCAACGGCAAGGTAAATAGCTTGTTTCGGCCATGACATCCCGTTGCTGGCTAAGATTTGCTGTGCACATTGCACTGCATGTCGACTAACAGCGATAACAATTTGAGCTTGATGTAGATGTTTAGAGAGGTGCGTGTCCGTGAGATCGGCGACAATGTCGATCAGAGGATGGTGATATGCGGAAATGCCGTGCCTTTCGAGCAGAGAGCAAAGCGCGTTGCCTTGCTCTCCCGGCCGAGTGACCAACACTGCCATGGTTATTCGTGATCTGCGTACAGCTTAGTTAGGATGTCACGAGCGCCGTTATCTAGCAGCTCATTGGCTAGCTGCACTCCTAATGCTTCGCCATCTTTACGATGGCCACGAATTTCACCACGCACAATTTCGCTGCCATCTGGTTCGCCAACTAATGCGCGTAGCCAAATGTTGTCGCCGTCTAGCAGGGCATAGCTGCCGATAGGTACCTGACAGCCGCCTTCTAGCGTAAGGTTCATTGCGCGCTCACACAAAACGCGGTCTACGGTGTCTTGGTGGTTAAGTGGCTCAAGCAGCTTAAGCAGTCTTTCATCGTCAAGGCGGCACTCAATACCGACAGCACCTTGGCCTACCGCTGGTAGTGATTGCTCTGGTTCGACAAAGCTACGAATGCGTTCTTCAAGCTTCAATCGTTTGAGGCCAGCCGCAGCAAGAATGATTGCATCATACTCACCCGCATCTAACTTACCAAGGCGAGTGCCCACATTACCGCGAAGCTCTTTGATGATGATGTCCGGACGATATTCTTTCAGTTGGCATTGACGGCGCAAACTGCAAGTACCAACCACGGCACCTTGAGGGAGCTCATCAATGTGGCTATAGGTATTAGAGACGAAGGCATCACGAGGATCTTCACGCTCACAAATGGTCACGAGGCCAAGGCCTTCTGGGAAATCGACGGGTACGTCTTTCATTGAGTGAACGGCGAGGTCTGCGCGTCCTTCTAGCATCGCGACTTCAAGCTCTTTTACGAACAAGCCTTTGCCGCCAACTTTTGCTAGTGGTGTATCTAAAATCACGTCACCTTTGGTCACCATGGTTACTAACTCGACTTCCAAGCCAGGGTGAGCGGCTTGAAGGGCGTCTTTAACAAAGTAAGCTTGCCATAAAGCAAGAGGGCTTTTTCGAGTTGCAATGCGAATCGGTGTGGATTGTGTCATGATCTTCTCAATGCTGTTTGGATTTGGGTTTATCCTACCATTCTCATCAAGAAATGCTTACTGTTAGTTCGTTATCTCTGAAGGCTATGAATGGAATTACATGACGTTATGAAAATAGTGTGACTGGATTCTCAATTAGACTAAGGACTATTATTAGTAATAGGTAATAAGAGCGACACTACCGCGCGATTAATTTTGTGACTAAAGTATGGTTTTGTATCCAGAGTGATACGCGGGCGTGAAGCTTTACCCGCACCAATAAAAGTGTTAAATTGATCACGTTTTTAAACCATTTTGGTTTAAAACGTCAGCAGATTTTCGTGATTGTTCAACCAAGGAATTCCCCTTGCAGGCTTACACCCAAAAAATCATCCAGCGACTAGATAATTTGAATCAGCAGCGAGTTGATCGCGCGCTGGCGCTTATGGATTCGCAAAGCCAGCAAGTCTTCCATTTGATTCCTGCCTTGTTGAACTACAACCATCCTGTAATTCCTGGCTATTATGATGCCGATGTCCCTTTTGGTGTGCATGGGCTTGAACTAAATAGCATTCAGCAACAATTCATAGATGATATTCAACTTGCCATTGGTCAGCCGCTCAAGACGGTAGAAAAGCCCGCTATATTGGGTTTGTACACCATGGGCAGTACCTCCTCGATTGGTCAAAGTACTTCCAGTGATTTGGATATTTGGGTGTGTATCTCACCAGAGATGGATTGTGACGAACGCGAGTTATTGACCAATAAATGCTTACTCATCACGGATTGGGCACAAAGCAAAGGCGTGGAAGCGAACTTTTTCTTAATGGATAAAGAGCGCTTTAGAAGCAATCATTCTGAGGAGATGACAGGTGATAACTGTGGTTCATCTCAGCACTTACTTTTGCTAGATGAATTCTATCGTAGTGCGGTGCGTATTGCCGGACAGCGTTTGTTATGGCAAATCGTGCCGCCAGAAATGGAAGAGTGTTACGACGAGTACGTTTCTCAACTGTGCAGTGATGGTTACATCGACTGTAGTGAATGGATCGACTTTGGTAAATTGAACTGCATTCCTGCTGAAGAATACTTCGGCTCGAACTTGTGGCAGTTATACAAAAGCATCGACTCTCCCTACAAATCGGTATTAAAAGCCATCTTGCTAGAAGCTTACTCGTGGGAATACCCGCATACTCAATTGTTAAGTATCGACACTAAGCGTCGTTTCTTTGCCCATGAGCCTGACCTCTATGGCATGGATGCGTACTACTTAATGTTGGAAAAAGTAACCCGTTACTTAGAGCGAATTCAAGACGATACACGTTTGGATTTGGTGCGTCGCTGTTTCTATCTCAAAACCCATGAAAAACTATCTCGTGAGCCGAATATTGGCTCAGTAGCTTGGCGTCGTGAAGCACTGAGCGATATGATTGCAAAATGGAATTGGGATGCCAGTGTCGTTGCAGAGCTCGATGACCGCCGTAATTGGAAGGTTGAACAAGTAAAGGTGGTACATCATGCATTGCTGGATGCGTTGATGCAAAGCTACCGTAACTTGATTCAATTTGCGCGTCGTAACGACATCACTTCTGCTATCAGTCCGCAAGACATCAGTATTTTGGCCCGTAAACTCTACGCTGCTTTTGAAGTATTGCCGGGCAAAGTAACGTTACTAAACCCACAGATTTCACCTGATCTGCACGAGCCTGACTTGAGCTTTATCGAAGTGAAAAAAGGGGGGGTAAACAAGTCTGGTTGGTACCTCTATAAACAACCGCTTATTGCGCACCGCATTTTGGGGCAACCATATCTAGAGCATCATGAATACTTGAGTAAGTTGGTTGCTTGGGCATTCTTCAATGGCTTGATCACTGAATCGACTCGTTTACATGCCGTGGTACGTGAAGCGCAGCTAGATATTGATAAGTTTTACCAAATGGTGAGTGACTTACGAAATACTTTTGCGTTGCGTAAGCGTCGTCCATCTATGCAGGCGCTAGCGAGTCCTTGTGAAATAAGCCAGCTTGCGATGTTCATCAACTTCGAAAATGATCCGACGTCTGAACTTTCTGGTCGTTCGCTGAAAGTGGATGTTAAGAACACCGATATTTTTAGCTTTGGTCCAGAACATAAAAATTTAGTCGGCAGTGTTGACCTTGTTTACCGTAACTCTTGGCATGAAGTGCGTACGCTGCATTTCAAAGGGGAAACGGCGATGCTGGATGCACTGAAAACCATTTTGGGCAAAATGCACCAAGATGCGTTGCCACCAGAATCAGTGGATGTGTTCTGCTATGCGAAGAACATGCGTGGTGTGATGCGTAATATGGTTTACCAGCTTTTAGCTGAATGTATCGACTTACGCTTGAAACCAGTAGAGCAAGAGAAACGCCGCCGCTTTAAAGCGATGCGTCTTGGTAACCAGACTTATGGGTTGTTCTTTGAACGTCGTGGTGTGTCGGTGCAGAAGCTAGAAAATTCCATCGATTTCTACCGCAGCATTTCTACTAACAAACTCAAAGGCTCGCCGCTGTTAATGCTCGATCGTGAGCAAGAATATCAAATGCCGGAAGCGGTGGATGGGTTTGCCAGTGAAGGTCTGGTGCAGTTCTTCTTTGAAGATAACGAAGATGGCTTCAATATTTATGTGTTGGATGAGTCAAATCAAGTGGAAGTGTATCACCAATTTAGCGGCTCTAAAGATGAAATGATTTCGTCTGTAAACAGCTTCTACACGTCGGTAAAAGACGATAGTCGCGTCGCGTCTAAGTTTATTAACTTTAACCTGCCTCAGTACTATCAAATTATTCACCCTGAAGAGGGGAATGCGTATATCATTCCTTACCGTAATGACGGTTGTTCACCGAGTCGCCCGACCAAAACTGTGAACGCGTAATTAAACCCGTATCAATAAACAAAAAGAGCACTTCGGTGCTCTTTTTGTTTTGGTGACGATTGACCAGAATTATGCCCAATCAATGGCTTCGCCCGCGTGCTTTTCACATTCTTGCTTCACCATTTCAAATAGCTCCATACCCGTTTTTGAGCAGGTCCATTTACCTTCAATAAGTTTGAAGTGGAAACCACCAGATTTGGACGCTAGCCAGATCTCATGCATCGGCTCTTGGCGATTAATGATGATTTGGCTGCGGTCTTCAAATTCCAATGTCATTACGTTGCCAGTGACTTCGTAATCAATGTCTGCGCCTGAATCATCGATGGATTCTTCGATGATTTGCATCTGCGCATCCACCAGTTGATGAAATTCAGTATCGTTCATCCGTCTATCCTATTGCTTTTCCTGAGTGTGGTGCGATTATAGGGGGCATTGATTCAATAATCACGATATGCGAAATGAAAAAATTAGTTACTGTGTTGTTTGTGATGGTTGCCGCGACCTTAGCGGGGTGTGGTCAGTCTGGCTCACTATACATTCCAGATGACACTCAACAGAATGAGCAATCACAATAAATAACCGCACCTTAGGGTGAAATTAGGGTTCAGCAGTCGAATAAAATAAGGGAAGCGAATTTTGGATTACTTCAACTATCAGGATGATGGCCAGCTTTGGGCCGAAGACGTCCCACTTCAAGCTCTTGCAGAGCAATATGGCACTCCTCTTTACGTATATTCTCGAGCCACGCTAGAGCGCCATTGGAAGGCGTTTGATAGTGCTGTGGGTCAGCATCCTCACCTGGTTTGCTACGCGGTGAAAGCCAACTCAAACTTAGGCGTATTGAACACGCTAGCGCGTTTGGGATCGGGTTTTGACATCGTGTCGGGTGGTGAACTTGAGCGTGTGATTGCCGCAGGCGGTGATCCGAAAAAAGTCGTTTTCTCTGGTGTTGGTAAAACATCGGCAGAGATGAAGCGCGCTCTTGAGCTAGGTATCAAATGTTTCAACGTTGAATCTGAGCCAGAGCTAGAACGTTTGAACAAGGTTGCGGGTGAGCTTGGTGTGATTGCGCCAATTTCTCTTCGTATCAATCCAGATGTCGACGCGAAAACACACCCTTACATTTCGACTGGTCTTCGCGACAATAAATTCGGCATTGCGTTTGATCGTGCGCCAGATGTTTATAAATTCGCGCAAAGCCTGCCTAACTTGAATGTGCAAGGTATCGACTGCCACATTGGTTCTCAGCTGACCAATATAGACCCATTTATCGACGCGACAGACCGTTTATTAGCTCTGATTGATGATTTAAAAGCGCAAGGCATTAACATTCGCCATCTTGATGTCGGTGGCGGTTTGGGTGTGGTCTATCGTGATGAATTACCACCTCAGCCTTCTGATTACGCCAAAGCGTTACTAGGCCGTCTTGAAAATCACCAAGACTTGGAGCTGATCTTTGAGCCAGGCCGTGCAATTGCTGCGAACGCAGGTATCTTGCTAACGCGTGTTGAGTTTTTAAAACATACTGAGCATAAAAACTTTGCGATTATCGACGCTGCAATGAACGACTTGATGCGTCCTGCGCTATACCAAGCATGGCAAGATATTGTGCCAGTTTCACCGCGAAAGGGTGAAGCTCAGACTTACGACTTGGTTGGTCCTATTTGTGAAACCGGCGACTTCTTGGGTAAAGATCGCGCACTCGTTTTGCAAGAAGGTGATCTACTCGCGGTTCGTTCAGCAGGTGCCTATGGTTTTGTGATGTCTTCGAACTACAATACTCGTACCCGAGCGGCAGAAGTGATGGTGGACGGTAAACAAAGCCACTTAGTTCGCCAGCGTGAGGAGCTGACCAGTTTGTGGCAGCTGGAACAGATTCTACCGGAGTAACACACAACAAATGCATTTCCACTTTTCCAAAATGCACGGTTTGGGCAACGACTTCATGGTCGTCGACTGTATTACCCAGAACGTGTTTTTCTCGCAAGACCTGATCCGCCGCTTGGCGGATCGTCATACTGGCGTTGGTTTTGACCAATTGCTTGTGGTAGAGGCCCCTTACGACCCTGAAACCGACTTCCATTATCGGATTTTTAATGCCGATGGTAGTGAAGTTGAACAGTGTGGTAACGGTGCACGCTGTTTTGCCCGCTTTGTTCGCTTGAAGGGGCTGACCAATAAATACAGCATCAGCGTAAGCACCAAGAAAGGAAAGATGATTCTCAACATCGAAGATGATGGGGAAGTGACGGTCAACATGGGCGTGCCAGAGTTTGAACCGAACAAAATTCCTTTCAAAGCGAAGCAAAAAGAGAAAACTTACATCATGCGCGCTGGTGAAAAAACGCTGTTCTGTGGCGCGGTAAGCATGGGTAACCCGCATGTGGTGACGGTGGTCGATGACGTGGATACTGCTGATGTCGATACATTAGGCCCGCTGCTTGAGTCGCACGAGCGTTTCCCAGAGCGCGTCAACGCTGGCTTTATGCAGGTGGTGAGTCGTGACCATATTCGTCTTCGAGTTTACGAGCGAGGCGCAGGTGAAACACAAGCTTGTGGTAGCGGCGCTTGCGCGGCGGTAGCGGTTGGGATTCTGCAGGGCTTGTTGGATGAAAACGTTAAGGTTTCTCTACCAGGTGGTGAACTGCGAATTGCGTGGCAAGGTCCGGGTAAGCCGTTGTTTATGACCGGACCTACAACGCATGTATTTGATGGTCAATTGTCTTGCTAGTAGAAGAAAAAGGAAACGGTTTGTCTCAAGTAGAAGCAGATGCCTTAACGGCTGAAGTGGTGGCCGAGTACCTCAAAGATCATCCCGATTTTTTTGTGCAGCGTCCAGAGCTTGTGGATCGTTTATCTTTCCCACACTCAGACTTAGGCGCGGTATCTTTGGTACACATCCAAATGAATCGCCAACGTCAGCGCATTGAAGAGTTAGAGGAAGAGATCACTACACTAATGTCGCTTGCGGCGAACAATGATCGCACCTTTTACGAATTTATGGATTTGCAGGGGCAGATTCTAAAGTGTGGTGACTTTAAACAAGTCATTCACTCTATCGAAGAGAAAGCCAAAGCATTGGGCTTACGTGCGTTTGTTCGATTGTTTAGTCAATGCGACGCATCGATTCAATTGAGTAAGGAAAGTTATCAACGCTTTGCGACCACTCACTTAAATGGCAAAGATGCGTACTTAGGACGTCTTCGCAAAGTGGATCGTGAAGCTTTGTTTGGCAACATGGAAGTGCCGGAAATGGGGTCCTATGTGGTACTACCGCTCGTGAAACAGCAAACACTGGGCGTGCTTGCTTTTTCTAGTGAAGATGGCGGCCATTTTCAGCCAGATATGGATACCTTGTTTTTGCGTCACCTATCATTAGTAGTGGCACATCTCGCTCAAACACTGGTATGGCAAAGTTACGATGACGACAACTCCCAACACTCCTCTGCCAAATAATCTGCAAAAGCCTCTTGAGCGCTTCTATGAATTCTTACGAAGCGAAAAGGGGCTTAGCCTACATACTCAGCGCAATTACAAACAGCAGCTAGAAACAATGGCGCAGCACCTAGCTGAAATGGGGCTCAAAGATTGGTCTCAAGTGGATGCTGGTTGGGTGCGCCAATTAGCAGGTAAGGGCATGCGAGAAGGCATGAAAGCCAGCAGTTTGGCAACGCGCCTCTCATCGCTGCGTAGCTTTTTCGATTTCCTTATTCTGCGTGGCGAGATGTCGGCTAACCCAGCCAAAGGGGTTTCAGCACCTCGCAAAAAACGCCCGTTGCCCAAAAACCTCGATGTTGACGAAGTGAGCCAATTACTTGAAGTCAACGAGGACGACCCGTTGGCTGTGCGCGATCGCGCCATGATGGAGCTGATGTACGGCGCCGGCTTACGTTTGGCTGAGTTGGTGGGTGTGGATGTACGTGATGTACAACTGCGTAGTGGTGAGCTTCGTGTTATTGGTAAAGGCGATAAAGAACGTAAAGTACCGTTCTCTGGGATGGCAACCGAGTGGGTCGGGAAGTGGTTACGCGTTCGTGGTGATTTAGCCGCTCCAGGTGAGCCCGCCTTGTTTGTATCTAAGCTCGGAACGCGTATTTCGCATCGTAGCGTGCAAAAGCGCATGGCTGAATGGGGGCAGAAACAGTCTGTCGCAAGCCATATTAGTCCGCATAAATTGCGTCACTCATTTGCGACACATATGCTCGAATCAAGCAATAACTTACGTGCGGTGCAGGAGCTTTTAGGGCACGAGAACATTTCGACGACCCAAATCTACACGCACTTGGATTTCCAACATTTGGCGCAAGCCTACGACCAAGCCCACCCACGCGCACGCAAAAAGAACGGGGAGTGAGCCGAAGTATGAAATTTTATCGCCGTATCGAGCCTATTAAGGCAATGACCTTTGACCTAGATGATACCCTCTATGACAACTATCCTGTGATCGTTCGCATGGAGCGTGAGTTGCTATCTTGGCTCAAGCACCATCATCCAGCGGTTGCTCATATGAACAAAGCGGATTGGTTTGCTCTCAAACAGCGAGTTGTGCAGCAACAACCCGAGCTGAAGAGCGATGTCACTTTATGGCGTTTAGTGCAACTTCAGCAAGCTTTCTCCCAAGTAGGCTACGACGAAGACGCAGCACATGCCGCCGCGAAAGCCGCAGTAGACGTTGCGTTGGACTGGCGTAACCGTTTTGAAGTGCCGCAGCAAAGCCTCGATGTACTGGAGGAACTCGCGCAGCACATCCCGTTGGTAGCAATCACCAACGGTAATGTGGATTTAGACCGCATCGGTCTTACGCCTTATTTCCAAAAGGTACTTAAAGCAGGACCAGATGGATTGGCGAAACCCGCAACCGATATGTTTACTAAAGCGAAGCGATTCTTGGATATTCCTGCGGAGAATATTCTGCATGTCGGTGATCATCTAACCACGGATGTGCATGGTGCAAAGTTGGCTGGTTTTGCAGCCTGTTGGTTTAATGATATGAATAAAAATGTCATTAACCATTCAAAAACACGTACTTTACCTGATATTGAAATCAATAGTTTGCAGCCGTTACTCACACTTTTTTAATTGCTTTCGCATTAATCCATTCTAATCTCATTTTGTGTCTAGAAAAGCAGCGCAAAGCCACGTAAATTATTCTCTATTAAATAAAAATAGTAACGCCACACGTCGTGGTGAAGATAGTGTTACGGCAGTGGTAGGTCCATGCGAGCTTTTTCAAAACTGGTTCACGATGTCAGTCAACTGAATGACTTTTTAGTCACTTTTCCGACTTCCTCAGATAAACAATATTTAGTACAAATATTGTCGACGCAATCGCGCGAAATTACGACCACACTTGCAGACGCCGTTTTGTCGTCGCTGCCGAATGCTCATGTTATGGGGCATAGTACGCGTAATGTGATTCTGGAAGGGGAGATATTTACCTCTGGTTGCCTAGTGAGTGTGATTGAATTTGAGCAAACCACGCTGACTTCTGCGGTACAAACATACTCTTACTCCCCTGACATTGATGGCGGGGAGCTCAAGCGCTCTCTTCTAATGCAGCATAATTCACAGGTGATCCTCAGCTTTGCTGTGCAAATTGAACGACGTGACTATCCCTTGTTTCAAACCTTCGCCAGTGAAGAAGTAGTGATTTCTGGAGGGTTGGCGCAGAGTATTGACGATGGCTGCTGGGTGCTATATCAAAACCGAGTTTACGATAACGCTGTGGTTGCCGTAGCTTTGCACAGTGATACTTTGAAGCTATGGACTGATGCGTATTCGGAATGGAACCCGATTGGCATGCCACACAAAGTCACTCATGCAAAAGGAACGCGCTTGTATTGTTTAGGTGAGAAGAAAGCGCTGGACGTATACAAGCGTTACTTGGCGGATGGCCATGACGTGACGCTGAGTCAACTGCTCAGCTTTCCATTGTATCGAGAAAGCTTAGGGCGAAAGGAAGTTTGTACGGTAACGGAGCTACACGCTGATGGCAGTATGAGCTTCGACAGGCCCTGGTGTCTTGGTGACGAAGTGCAATTTTGCTATAACCATCCCTCGTTAACGCTCGAGCAAGTGCGGCATGGTGTGGTTGAGTTAGCCATGCACCAACCTGAAGTCGTGATGATTTTTAACTGCGCGTCACGGTTAGACTTTATTGACAGCAGCGACGAAGTCCAAGCCTTCAAAGATATTGCGACGACGTTTGGTAGTTACTGTATGGGGGAACTGCATGGTGGTATTGGTCAGCCCGAAATTCTTCATCACAGCCTGACGTATTTAGCGATGCGAGAGGGAGACGAAGTGCAAACATTGAACTTGCCTAAGTCGCCCGTTAGCTCCTCTATTTCACCGCTGTTTAGCTTGATTCGAAATGCGATCGGCGATCTCAACCATATGAACGCGCATATGGGATATCAACTCGATCGCCAAACGCGCAAGTTACAAGAAAGCTATCGACGCGACAGTCGCACGGGGTTACAAAACCGGGTCGCATTGCAAGAGCGGCTGAGTAACATCGATTTGGATGAGCATTTGTTGACTCTAAAGCTACTTAACTTTAGTCATATCAACGAAAAATACGGCTACCGAGTGGGAGATCAATTACTCAAAGATCTCTCAATGCACTTTACGAATCGACTACGAAAGCGTTTTGGCATGCCAACGGCTTTACAGCTTTATAGTATTGGGGTTGGTGAGTGGGCATTCATATTTAAAGCTGACCAAAGCAGCGAAACCATCAAACAGCACTTTACGCGTTTTGCCGATGCGGTAGAACAAACTAATTTTGAGCCAATTGGTCTACGTGAAATAGATTATCTTTCTATCTCGCTATGCGGCGGCTTAGTGAGTCGTCGAGATTTTCCATCCGCTTCAGTGGATGAGCTCTTACTCAAAGGCATCGAAGCGAGACGCTCCGGTGTACGCAGTAATACTCATATCTGTAATGCGAAAGATATTGAAGTCAGTGAGGATGTGCGTAAAGAGCAACTTGGATGGCTAAGTTGCGTCAGTAGAGCCATTCTCAAACAGAATATCATCACTTATAGCCAACCTATTGTGCATGCGGGTAGCCACAAATTGGCAAGCCAAGAATGTTTGGTTCGTATTCTGGAAGCCGATGGGACGGTGATTGCGCCAGGGCGTTTTCTGCCAATTATCTCTGATACGCATCTTTACACTCGACTAAGTCGGCATATGATTCATTCTACGTTGCATTATATGCGAGATAAGCAAGGTGACTTTTCTATAAACTTATCGCCGCAAGATTTGCTCAGTGATAAAACTTTAATGCTTTTAGAGCATGAAATTAGCCAGCTAAATGACCCAAGGCGAATTGGTTTAGAAGTGCTGGAATCTGAGCAGATCAAAGACTACGGCCGAATGATAGAAGTGTGCAGTCATTTTAGAAGCTTAGGGGCGCGTATCATTGTTGATGACTTTGGGGCCGGCTATTCGAATATCGATGAAATCCTAAAGTTGGAGCCAGAAGTCATAAAGCTCGATGGCAGCTTGATTCGTGATATTGATAAAGACTTAAAACAGCGCAAGATCGCTTCCCAGTTGGTGCGTTTGTGCCAGGTGTTTAACGCGGAGACGGTGGCGGAGTTTGTCCACAATCAGGAGGTGTGTACCATTGCACAAGACATGGGGGTGGATTATTTGCAGGGTTACTATCTTGGCGAGCCGACTCGACTGTTTTAATGATGTTTCACGTGAAACTTCTTGTCGTAAAAAACGCAGCGTAGGCTGCGTTTTTTGTTTGGTTCTTCTACTGAGCTTAATGGTTAACGCTTAAGAGCGTGTCCACTCTTTTCAGCTTGGAACAGAGCGAGGTAATGGGCAAAAAAGCGCTGCATTTGTTGTTGGTTGTTTTGTTCTCCAAGTTGCCCGAGCAAATGTGCAGCGACTTCAAACGTGCACAAGTTACCTTGTTGTTGGTTGCGTCGCAGCTGATATTGTGAGTCCGCCGACGCAGACAATCCCATAGTAGGGATACCTTCTAACCAAAGGCTCTTATTGATCATCTTGCGCGCCTCTTGCCAGGTGGCATCCAAAATAATAAACAGCGGAGTTTTGGTTTGTTGCTGGCTTTGGAGTACCACATCTTCGAGTGTGATACTTTCTTCACAGGGGAAGAGCAACACCGGATACCGCGACGGATCAGCTAATAGAGAGAGTAATTCTGCTGGTGGCTGTTTGCGATCCCAGATTACTCGCTCAATGTTGAGTTGGCAATGCTCTAGTAGCTGGCCGGTATTAGTATCACGCTTCAGTTCATTCGGATGCATTAACAGCAGGATGTTGTGCTCACTGGTAAGTTTCGGCATCAGCGAGCACATACAATTGAATTGAAAACCGCAGGTTGGACACGGTTGAGACATTAAAGACGAACTCCTTCTCGCACCGGGCTTATCCCATCAGAGAACAGACGCACACCACTGACTTGGTTTGGCGTTGCCGTTGGCGCCATGCTTGGGTTGAGTGGGTAGCTAACCCCAGTGTATTGCATAACATGTTGAGCCGCTTTAGCTCCGCCACCGCTGACATTAAAAATCAGATCTCGCCAACCATGAGAGGTTTGTTGGCCGAGCATAATCGGGCTTTGCACTAGTGTAATGCGGCTATTAAAGCGCCATTCCTTTTCGTGATGTTCAAATATTAGCAATGTACAGCCACCGGAACCACACCAATCCAACTGTACCAATAGCTCTTCGTTACCATCGCTGTTTAGGTCGTAAGTTAGCCAAAGGTATTGGTTATTGTTGGGGTTGGTTTGATGGATAAAGAAGTAGTTGCGCACCGCGGCATCTACTTTTGAATCAAACTCTGCACTAGAAGGTACGTCAGCACTACCGATGGGGTTGTTGGTGCGTTTTTCGGCTGGTTGCATGATGCCTTCATCACGAACGGTGGCAGGATAAAGGACTAAACCACCATCGGCGATTGGGTAGACCAAGTTACCGACTTTTTCTTTGGTCGCTTTGAGCTGATTGCCTTCTCGAGTAAACAGTCGCTCTGACATTAGCCTTTGCTGTTGATGATGCGTCATGACAACTTGAACCTGAGACGGACTTAACTGTTGCCAGTAACCACGCTCGATTAATGGTGCTTGTCCATTGGCGTAACGGTATTTTGTTGTGGCGCTGTGGTCTGGGTTTAAGGTCATTTGTACTTCAAAGCCTTGTGATTGGGTTGAGGTCGCGACATAGGTATTAGCCCAGCCAAGCGTTGCATCGACGTTTGCAGCCATACCACAACCTTGATACGTCTCGCCATCATGTTTTAGTGTTGCTTTCCAGCCATACAAAGAATCGCTCATTGTGTCTGAGCAGAGGTTTTCTGTTAAGCGAAGCTCACCACCTTGCAGTTGATAAGTGCGCTGGCGAGGTTGAAGCTGACTGCTTTTAATCGCTAATTTTGTGGTTTGTTTGCCGATTTGCTGGAATGTTAGTCCATTAGCCTCAAAGCTTGCCGACCAAGAAGGCTCATTACCAAACACGCGAGTTGGTTTGTTTGGTTGCTGACAACGGTTTGGATTTTCCGTTGTGAGGAAGTTCACTTGTTCCACGACAAAGTTAGCATCGAAATCAGCAGAAAACCCATCGATGCCCGGTGGGTTGAGGTGGCCGATAACCTCGCCATACATGGTCTGGTAAGGCTCGTTATTTAACTGAATTGCTCGTTGCATTTGCTGTGGTGACAGTTGCAACCAATATTGCTTGTCGCTGCCACAAGGCATGATGTATTGGCTCTCGTGACCGACGATCACTTTTCCGAGCAGCATAAAAGTTTGAGGTTGAATGGTTTCAGGCTTATCTAAGGTTGCTGGTGGAGAGGTTAGGTCAGCGGCACCAGATTGTGGCGACTGTGAACTACATGCTTGCAGAACCAGCAGGGTGGCAAGCGCCACTGGGTTTTTCAAAGCCTTCATGTTATATCTTCCTCATTATTGTTACTCAATCGGCATCGGATGGCATTATGGCATATTGGTTATTTAAAACTGAACCAGATACCTTTTCTATTGACACGCTTCGAACCCAAAAGGTTTCATGTTGGGAGGGAGTTCGTAATTATCAGGCGCGCAATATGATGCGTGACCAAGTGAAGGTGGGCGATTTAGTCCTGATTTACCACTCTTCTTGTAAACATGTTGGCGTGGCAGGTATTGCTAAAGTTGTGAGAGAAGCCTATCCCGATCATTTCCAATTCGATCCCGAAAGCGATTATTACGATCCAAAGTCAGACCCAGACAACCTGCGTTGGATTATGGTGGATGTCGAGTTTGTACGTAAAACGGCGCGAGTGATTCCGTTGTCGGTGATGAAAGCGATGCCAGAACTTGAGAACATGCCGTTGGTGAAACGTGGAAATCGCTTGTCGATTATGCCCGTGACAGAAGAAGAATGGGACGCGATTCTTGGCAAAGAGAAGCTGCCAAGTCAGCGATAAAAGAGAAGGGTTGCGAATGTGCAGCCCTTCATTATTTGGAGTATTGAAGCTTACAGCAAGTGTTCTTGTAGGTAGTGTGCAACCGCATCTTCTGCATTGCTGCCAATTACTTCATTATTTGGTAGAGCTTTCATCACTTTTTCGTGTGATGTACCCATAACTAGCCCTTTACCTGCCATCGACAGCATTTCTACGTCATTCATGCCATCACCAAATGCTACGCAGTTTTCTAACGTGAGGTCGAGTTTTTTCGCTACCGCTTCAAGAGCATGACCTTTAGACACGCCAGCGCTCATTACTTCCAAACACCAAGGCGTTGAAAATGCGATATTCAGCTTATCACCAAACTGCTCACGTAGTTTGTTTTCAAATACGACCAAACGTTCGTGGTCTTCTCCTGGATGCGTGAAGAAAACTTTCGCAATACCGTCAGTTGGGGCGTGGTCTTCATCAAATAAGACGTAAGTGAATTCATCGTGGAAGTCACGTAACGTTTCATCATCCTTGTTCATCAACCAGCTATCATTTTGATACATGTGAATAAGTATTTCTTGATCATGTTTGATCGTGTCGATCACGCCTTGTACCAGTTCCGCAGGGACATTCTCGCTGTACATTAGCTGATCTTCCTGGTCATGCACTCGGGCACCATTCGACGTGATCATATAAGCTGGAATGCCAACTTGGCGACGGATGCTCGCAACGTCTACGTGGTGACGGCCGGTTGCAAAGACAAAGGTATAACCCTTTTCATGCAGCGCTTTTAGCGTCTCTTTTGAGTAAGCACTGAGCTGATGGTTAGGTGCGAGTAACGTGCCATCCAGATCAGAGGCAACGATTTTGGTGATCTCTTTGCAAGGTAGCGATGTGCTCATGAAGTCCTCGTAAACGGTTTGGATAGTGTGGAACAGGTGAATTGCAAACGGAGTACAGCAGACTGACTAGATCGTACTGCTCCGAATGCGGGGGAACTTGGGCTCGTAGCACTATGTGGTTAAACACAGTGTCAAAGTAGCCAAGTTCAAGCAGTGTACGCCAAAATGAGGATGAAAAAGAGGGTAAATCGATGTGTAGACATTTCCTCTTTAATCTTAGTCGTGAAATGGTCGCCTAGAGTTCTTATTGTGCTTGTTCGTTTGATGGCGATTTAGGGTCATTCATAAAGCGGAAAATCGCATCGAGCGCTTGATTACGATACTTGTCGGTCTCGAACAAGATTTCATGCTGTGCGCCTTCGATAGAAAGCAGCTCCGCGTGCGGGTTGGTTTTCCGCAATTTATCAATAAAACGCTTTTGCGCGAGATTGCTAACAATCCGATCGTTTCCGGCTTGGATTAGGATGACTGGTATTTTGACTTGGCGAGTTAATAAAAAGCACTGCTTAGCGGCCATGAGCCCTTGCCAAACCCAGCGAGTGCTTGGCCCACCGACTTGCAGTTCCGGTTTTTCCGTATATAGGTTTCGGAACCATTGGTAGCGGCCGTAACTTTGGCTAAGTGGGTTATCTTCAAAGGGCTTAGGGAAGTAGGCCTGATGTCCTGGTGCATAGCGTGGCAAAGTCGATACCGCTGACATAATTTGTGTGACCGGAATCGCTATTGGTGATAGGTACCATGGCAGGTTAATGCCAAACATGGGCGCACTTAGAATCAAACCAGTAAAAGGGTGTTCTGGGTGAGTTTGCAGGTAACGTGTGGCGATCGCGCCGCCCATAGAGTGCGCGATGATGAAGCATTGTTGATATTCGCTAAGGTCGTGTTTTTTTACGACGATGTCCATATCATCAATATAATCAGTAAAGTCATAGACGTGACCCATATCTGAGTCAGATAATAAACGATCTGATAAACCTTGACCGCGGTGGTCAAAGGAATAGACATCGAAACCTTGGCGGTAGAGATCGTAAAACAGCTCTTGGTATTTCCAGGAAGACTCAATGCGTCCATTTACGATGAGCACGGCTTTTTTATGCTCTGGGTTGGTTAGCTTGCACCAGTAAATGTTCTTTTTCTCAGTCCCTTTAACAAAGCCCTCTTGGCGAGTTTGCCAAAGTGCTGCGATCGGACCACCAATTGCTTGCTCAAATAATGTCTCTTGAGTATAAGTCAAAGGTGAATGGTTAGTCGCCATTAGTTGATTACCTGAAGATACGTTGTTTACGCGATGTATCATCGAAGAATTAGTGAGGAAATGCAATGGATACCCATGTCTGGTTAGCTTATGTAGTAACAGCAATCGTTTTTAGTTTGGCTCCGGGCTCTGGCACGGTGAACTCAATCAGTAATGGTTTGAGTTACGGTACCCGTAAATCACTGGGTGCCATTATTGGCTTACAAATTGGTTTAGTTATCCACATCGCGCTGGTGGGGGCGGGTATTGGTGCGCTTGTCGCGCAGTCAGCAACCGGCTTTTCTGTCATTAAATGGGTTGGTGCCGCTTATCTGGTTTGGCTGGGGATTCAGAAATGGCGCGATACATCAAGCTTAGTCGCAGCTGAAAACCATAACGAGATGTCAGGCACGGCGCTGTTGTACAAGGCAGTGTTGATTAACCTCACCAACCCTAAATCGATTGTTTTTCTGGTGGCGTTGTTTCCGCAGTTTATTGACCCGGCAAAAGACCAAATCACGCAACTGTTGGTGCTTGGCGTCACTACGGTCGTGATTGATGCGTGTGTAATGTTGGGTTACACGAGCTTGGCAGCACAAATGGGACGCTTTATTCGCTCCGATAAAATCATGGGAAAAATAAACAAAGTATTCGGTTCAATGTTCATGGGTTGTGGTGCATTATTAGCAGCTGCAAAGTCATAAGCCATTTATAGGTCCTTCTTTAGCATGAATACAACGTATGTCGCTCGCCAGCCGATCTTTAACCGAAAAAGACAGACGCTGGGTTATGAATTGTTGTTTCGAGACGGGGAGAGTAACGCATACCCTTCACATATTGATTCAAATCGAGCGACATACCGACTGATCGTCGAAAACTTCCTATCACTGGGTACTAACCCAGTGATTGCCTCTTCAAGATGCTTTATTAACTTTCCTCATCAAAGCTTGGTGCGACGTTTGCCGCGCAGTTTGCCGAAAAACAAAATTGTCATCGAAGTGTTGGAAACGTGCCAACCTACGGATGAGCTTCTTGATGCGATTCGTGAGTTTTATCGAGAAGGTTACTTGATCGCTTTGGATGACTTCACCCTAACACCAGAATGGCGTCGTTTTTTGCCATATGTGCATATTGTGAAGCTCGACATTATGGCGATGGGGCTCGAAAAGGCCTGTGAACTGGTCAAAACACACCTTGCCAAACGCGTCAAATACCACTTTTTAGCAGAACGTGTTGAAACCGCAGAAGAGTTTGAGCAAGCGAAAGCGGCTGGCTTTAAATTTTTCCAAGGTTATTTTTTTAGCAAGCCACTCGTCTCGCAGACTAAATACGTCAGTCCTGAGCAAGTGTTGGCATTGCAACTGTTTCGTGAAGTTTGTGCTCCTGAGCCTGACTTTACTCGTATCGAGTCCATCATTACGCAAGATGTCGCGTTGTCATATAAATTATTGCGTTTTGTAAATACGCAAGCGCCGAATTTGGCTGTCGAAATCAGCTCTTTTCGTCAGGCATTGATTTATCTTGGCCAGGATAACCTTAAGCAGTTTGTCTCTTTGGTTGTGGCATCGTATATCTCCAGTAACAAGCCTCGAGAGCTGTATCACCTTTCATTGCAACGAGCTCAATTTTGCCAATTGATGTCGCGCTATCAGCCATTCTCTCACCTCAACGAGCAAGGTTTCATGGTTGGTTTGCTGTCGATTCTAGATGCGCTGCTGGATCTTTCGGTGGAATCTTTAGTTAGGCAGTTACCGCTTAGTCATTCAGTACAACAAGCGCTATTACATCGCAAAGGGGTTTATGGTGCACTTATTTCCCTCGAAGAGTGCTACGAGCGTGCCGATTGGTCAGGGGTTGAAAAAATCACGATGCAATTGGGGTTGCCTTTAGAGGAAGTGAAGCTCTCCTTAGGTGAAGCGGCTCGCTGGAGTCAAAGCATCGCGACTGCATAATTTCTTGTCTTATCTTTTATCTCTTTGAATCTCTCTCTTTACAATCAAGCTGTTCGTTAGATGTGAAACTTTTATGACGATGGACGGTTTCCTCTTGACGATATATCTTAATTAAATAAACATATACGCATATCCATATATAGGTATGTTCATTATGCTTCCACATCAGTTTTTTAAGCTGTTATCCGATGAAACACGCGTACGTTGTTTAATGCTCGTGGCCCGTGAAGGTGAAACTTGCGTTGGCGATTTGGCGTTTGCTCTACAAGAGAGCCAGCCGAAAGTTTCTCGTCATCTTGCTCAGTTACGATCCAGTGGCATCTTGGTGGATAAACGCCAAGGGCAATGGGTGTATTACGAGTTATCACAGCAATTACCAGGTTGGATGCGAAAGTTAATTGAAGACTTAGTGGCATCAAACTGTTTGAAGCAGGAATACCAAGACGACATCACACGCTTACACGATAAAAGTCGTGAGGCTTGCTGTTAACAGCGAATAGAGATTCAAGGTAGAAGATTAGAGGGTAAAACTATGACAATTAAAGTAGGAATTAATGGCTTTGGCCGAATTGGTCGCTTAGCGCTGCGAGCGGCATTTGATTGGCCAGAATTGGAGTTTGTGTTAATCAACGATGTCGCAGGTGACGCAGCTACGCTTGGTCACTTATTAGAATTCGATTCAGTGCAAGGTCGTTGGCATCATGGAGTTCAGGTCGAAGGCAGTGAGCTCGTCATCAACGGCAAGCGTGTTGCCACGACTCAACAACGCGATATCGATGTGGTGAACTGGTCTGATTGTGATGTTGTGATTGAAGCGACAGGCGTACATCGCAAAACATCATTCCTAAACAAATACCTAGAGCAAGGCGTGAAACGTGTCGTGGTAAGCGCACCTGTGAAAGAAGAAGGTATTGCGAACATTGTGGTGGGCGTGAACGACCATATTTTCGACCCTGAAAAACATCGTATCGTGACAGCAGCTTCGTGTACGACTAACTGTATCGCACCTGTGGTTAAAGTCATTCATGAGAAATTGGGTATCGAACAATCTTCTTTTACGACCATTCACGACCTGACGAATACGCAAACTATTTTGGATGCGCCACACAAAGATCTACGCCGTGCAAGAGCATGCGGCATGAGCCTTATCCCAACCACTACGGGTAGCGCGAAGGCGATTGTCGAAATTTTCCCAGAATTAAAAGACAAAATTAATGGTCATGCGGTTCGCGTACCTCTAGCAAACGCATCGTTAACAGACATCATTTTTGATGTGAAGCGTGATACCACGGCAGAAGAAGTGAATGCACTGTTAAAAGAAGCATCTGAAGGTGATTTGAAAGGCATCCTTGGCTTCGAAGAGCGTCCTTTAGTTTCTATCGATTATAAAGGCGACCAACGTTCAACCATCGTTGATGCGCAATCAACCATGGTTGTGGGTTCTCGTATGGTTAAGATTTACGCTTGGTACGATAACGAAATGGGTTATGCAACGCGCACAGCAGAGCTGGTTCGTAACGTTGGTTTGGCTTAAAAGGGGGTCACAATGTCTCATCCTACATGGCAATTAGATTTGGACTCCGGTGCTTTAATCTTAACACCGTGCCCAGGAACGAAAGGTGTCGATTTGCATGCGTCGTTAGAACAGTTGAAAGAGCAGGGTGTTCAAGCGGTCGTTACTGCATTAGATGATAGTGAATTAGCTGCGAAGAATGTCTCTGCATTGGGTGAAGCCACTCAGCAACTGGGAATGAAATGGTTCCAGATCGAGATTGAAGACGACTGCGCACCAAATGAAGAATTTGCGACGAAGTGGCAACAAGCCAGTCCGGAACTGCACGCGATTCTTGCTCAAGGTGGCAAAGTTGCGATGCATTGCATGGGTGGTTCGGGGCGCACAGGTTTGTTCGCTGCTCACCTACTCCTAGAAAAGGAATGGCAGTTAGAAGATATCGTGCGAGAAGTACAGGCATTGCGCCCTGGTGCATTTACAAAACCTGTGCAAGTTGAGTACATCGAACGCGTGGCTCAAGACGCTTGATCAGCTTAAATAGCTTTTGGTTCATTATGACCCAAAAGCTAAATTCGAGCTTCTTCAGGATACGACTGTTTACAAAAAAAGCCATTAATATTAACTAATACATTGTTTTTAAGGTGTATTTTGCTTTTTATTGATGTTGGGGCATTTTTTGAAAATCACAGCAACATTGTATTGGTCAATGTTGCTGTACAGGTTAGGAAGTATTTAGAACATGATGATCTAAATGCTTCTATCGCTGTACATATGAGGTCAATATGATTTCTCAATTAAGCAAAAGTATTCGTCAGTACATGTTAGTGACGTTTAACTATTGGAACTTTACGGTGACCGATGGCGCACTGCGTATGCTGGTGGTGCTCTATTTTCATGACTTAGGTTATTCCACGTTAGCTATTGCCTCACTGTTTCTTTTCTATGAATTTTTTGGTGTGGTGACAAACCTGGTTGGTGGTTGGTTGGGCGCAAGGTTAGGCCTAAATAAAACCATGAACATTGGTTTGGCGATGCAAGTGTTTGCGTTGCTGATGCTCGCAGTACCAAATGCATGGCTGACCATTCCTTGGGTGATGGCAGCGCAAGCTCTGTCGGGGATTGCCAAAGATCTGAACAAAATGAGTGCTAAGAGCGCGATTAAAACGCTAGTACCAGACGAACAGCAAGGTGCGCTCTACAAATGGGTAGCGATTTTGACTGGCTCGAAGAATGCACTCAAAGGAGCGGGCTTTTTTGTTGGTGGCTTGCTGCTGTCTTGGGTGGGTTTTCAAAACTCGATGTTTATTATGGCGGGTGTACTTACATTAGTGTTTGTTTGCAGCATGATCTGGCTAGAAGCGGACATGGGTAAAGCAAAGAGTAAACCTAAGTTTCGCCAAATATTCTCCAAGTCTGAATCGATAAACATTTTATCCGCAGCACGCATGTTCTTGTTTGGTGCTCGTGATGTGTGGTTTGTCGTTGCTCTGCCTATTTATCTTGGTAGCGTGTTTGGCTGGGATCACTTGTGGGTTGGTAGCTTTCTCGCAGCGTGGGTCATTGCTTATGGGTTTGTGCAAGGCTTTGCGCCGCGTATTACTGGCAAAGCGCAAGGTCGTGTGCCTGATGGTAGTGCAGCATTGGTGTGGGCAGGAGTCCTAGCGTTAATTACGGCTGGTATTGCTTATGGTGTGCAAATCGGTTGGCAGCCTGAATTGGTGATTGTGGTAGGTTTGATGATTTTTGGCGCTGTGTTTGCCATTAACTCTTCGCTGCACTCGTACTTGATAGTGAGCTACGCTAAAGGCGATGGCGTCTCGTTGGATGTCGGTTTTTACTACATGGCCAATGCGATGGGACGTTTGATTGGCACGGTATTATCGGGTTGGATCTACCAAGAGGCTGGTCTTGCAGCGTGCTTATGGGTTTCTTTTGCTTTCTTGGCAATGACGACGCTGATTTCAATTAAGTTGCCAAAAGCTAATGTTGCTACTGCGTAACTATCCCCAGTATCGCTATCTGTCGATGGTATAAATGGCTCCAAATCGGAGCCATTTTTGTTTCTTATGCGCCGTTTGCTGTAATCAGATTGTGTCGGTTTGGCATCGAGAGTGAATACTGATGCTTGGTTTTTGGTTCTCGTTAAGTGATTAGAGTGGTGATGAAATCCCCGTTGTAGGTCATTGTTGAGTTAAAAATAAGCAAAAACAGATTGTTAACCATTTCACTGGTTGAGATTTACCCTATGCTATAAACGATAAGCGACTCAAAGTAGGGAAAGGTATGAGAGAAAGGGTTCTGTTTTTTGATTTATTGCGCTGCTTCGCAGCGGTAGCAGTGATCGCCATTCACGTTTTGGCACCGTATCGAAATGAGTTAGGAGTGATTCCATTTGACCAATGGCTGACAGCGGTAGGCGTGAATAGCGTAACCCGCTGGGCAGTGCCAGTTTTTATTTTGATCACCGGAGCGCTAATGCTCAGTGACACTCGACCATTTGACGGTAAGTATTATATCAAAAGGCGTTTGGGCAAAGTTTTAGTTCCATTTCTTATTTGGTCGATGTTTTATGCATACCTTTCAGGCTGGACTTCTCAAGGCTTTGATTTTGAAACCGTAAAAGAGGTATTAAGCAATAGCCCATTCCACGCATCGTATTACCATCTCGGCTTTTTCTATTACTTTATACCACTGTATTTTGTGATTCCGCTGTTTCAATGGATGGTACGCAACGTGGATGACAACGTCTTGTATACCTATCTCGCATTTTGGCTTTTCACCAGCACTCTGTTCTTGTTCAAGATTGATGGCCCTTGGAGTAATCAGATGTGGCTTTATATGGGTTACCTTCCACTGGGGTATGTTTTATTTCAAAAGGTACCTTTGAATCGCTCTATGGTGACCTTATTTGTTGGGCTAGGACTCGTGGCGTTGGCAGTGACCTTTACGATGGTTGTGACAAATAGCTTAGAGGCGGAGAAGTATACGGTTGGGCGCTGGCTCTCTTATAAAACACTGAATGTGATTCTAGCGGCTTCGATGATTTTTATGATCGGGCGTTACTTTGGTGAAGGCTTATCACCAAAAGTACAAAAAGCGGTCAGTGTGATCAGTCAGCACAGCTTGGGGATTTACTTACTTCACCCTATTTTCTTATGGCCGATGAAAGAGTTCGGTTGGTACACAGGACATCCTGCTTGGGTGATTCCAGTCTGGATCGTTCTAAGTGGATCTGGAGCCTTGGCGATGAGCTATCTCTTTTCTCGTTCTGCCAAGACTCGTTGGTTACTGCCTTAACGTTTGATAGCGAAGTGAAGGAACTTGTTGCCGCGATAGGTCAGTGTTCCCTTATCTCCAGGGTTGAGTGCATGGTAGTAATGCACTCCAATTTGGAATTCACGCTTTGGACCGATAGAACCACGTTGAACGTAAATCCAATACTCTTGATCGTCTTGACCTGGTGGTGCGTTTGGTATGTCTATCGCTTGTTTATCTAAAACCGTTACCTGCGCGCTTTGCTCTGGAGCGTCTTCGCCCACATAGTGCTTACTATAAAAACGGAAAAACACCCACGCGCCCAAGGCAATAAGGGCGAATAGGGCGACAATAAGTGAGATTGGCATATTAACCTCCAATGTTTTATCGGGTCCCATTCTACAGAACTCGCTGACGAAACGATGAGTTGAGGTAGCTTATTCATAATCTAATGAAAGGGATATGGAGATTATTCGGCGCACTTCACGATTTATCTTAATGATGCACGATGAAATCGTCGCTTCATCTGCAAGCGAAGTCACTAAAGCTGAACGAAGCGGCTTTCACTTGTTAGGCTATATGAGCTCAAGGGCACAAATTGAAAGTAAAATTGCACTTAACGGCTCGAAAAAGCTCTAAATTTATAGAAGAATAAAAATAATGAACATAGGAAGGGTCTGGTAAGGAGGGTTACGATGTCAGATATTGAAAAAGTAGTCATGCGTACCCGAACGATCGAAAAACTTTTGCGTACTCAGTACCATGCAGAAGGGAAAGGGTTGCACCAACTTATTAATAGTTGTGAAGAACGTTTACCGCATGACGTGATAGCAAAGCTTCGATTCATCGCAACCGTGCGTAACAAAGTGGTGCACGAAGACGATTACAAGCTGGATGATCGTAAAGGCTTTATGGCGGCATGTGATGCTTGTGAAAAAGAGCTGACACCAAGAAGCTCTCGCTTTATTTGGCGTACAGCAATTTTGCTAATGACGTTGATTACGCTGGCCGCTCTTGGTTTCTACTATATGCACTGGGATATTTTGTCTAAGCACATTCAGTAGAGCTATACAGATAAATAAAAAAGGACGCATTTGCGTCCTTTTTTATTTTAAATCATTGGGTTAGTACATCATTGGCAGTGTCATTAAACCCACAACCACTGCAATCATAACCAGCCCTTGTTTTTGAGAAGATGAAATCATAACACTACCCCTTAATCTTTGATGAACTCGATGAATTTAATATAGCACTGTTTTTGGGGTTTGATCAACATATGCTCGTTAATCTTTTCAAAAACCACACTTAACTTGTCTGGTTTTACATGATTCTGACTAATGAAACTATGTTTTTTGTCCTGTATTTAAAGTGTTCACATTGTTTTTTTTTTATCCTTTTGGGTTTTAAGTGTTTGATTTTATAATGTTAAATGGTTTGTGGTGTTGGCTTTGTAATTGTTTTTTGTTTCGAATGGTATGTTGGGTCTTTATTTTGTCTGTATTTCTCAAAAATTGAGAAAATTAAAAAATGTGCTATGAGGTTGCATCGTCAAATCGAAAGCATGGAGTGAGATTTTCTTACCTTATGAGAAAATATGGGCTTCAAAAGTGTTTAGTGATTTTATGGTTTATGAAGTCCGCACTTTTATCTGTTATTGAAATTATGGTTTTATTTATCATTGACTTACTTTTCTTGTCTGATGTTTTTTTTACTGAATTAAGGTCGGTTTTCTTAGTTTTTACCCCTAGTCATCAGTAGTTTTTCCTCTCTTAGGGCGCTACTAAGACTATTTTCTATTTTGTGTCTGTTATTTATTCTTGTTGCCTGCATTGCATACATCCTGGTGGTTTAATCGTCAGTTTGTGAAGTAGCGGCTTACCTGGAGCACTTATCTGTTTTTCAGTTAAATAGTTTTAGAAAGCGTTGGTTATTGTGTCGTGTGATTTGATGGGTTCGGCTGATGAGCAAAGCTTGGCCCCAATGTTTAGTGGCATCATTCAGGCTCATCGGCTTTATTATTACGTAGGCTGAGGGTTACAAAATGTTTCGAATCGCTAGCGAGATCCAACTTTCGTAGATTGTGTCTTTACATCAAAACTGGTCTACCTAGACTAGCGGCGAGTTTAAGTAAAAGGTGTATACTGCATGTGGAGTTGGCTGGCGATAGGGCTATCAGGTGTGTATTCCGTGTTGGGAGCAAAGCAAGCTAACCCGACACAATCCCTCGTGTTTAAAATCTTTACTCTGCTACTTCTTCTTGTGTTGGTGTTAACTCAAGGTGCATCCGCAACATATACCTACTGGATTGCGGGTGGGCTTATTGTGTCTATGGTGGCAGATACGCTGCACTCGTTTAAAACTCGTAAGCTAATCTATTTTACGGCTTATCTGGTTGCCCAGGTATGCTACAGCAAGTCATTTTGGGTGCAGCTTAATGGTGAGATTGTCTGGTGGCTGTTGGCCCTGCTGCTTGCAGCGAGTATCGTGGCGTTCTTTTTGTTGCTACCTCAACTCGACTCTCTGGTATTCCCTGTTGTGATCATGGGGATGATGCTGGTTCAACTTGCTTGGGCAGCCGGTGAAGTTTGGTTACAAGTGCCGAGTTACGCCAATGCTATCGGCTTTAGCGGAACCTTAGTTCTCATCTATTCGGCGCTGGCATACGCGATACACGGTTATCGAAAACCGATGAAACACGCCTATTTGTGGGTGAGTGGCAGTTACTTTTTTGCTCATGCCCTCATTGTTGCCTCAATCATTTACTAATTTAAGTCAAAGCAGCTCTTGAGGATTTCAGTAAACTGAACGCATTGTTCTTAATAACTGGAGTCAATAATGAGTGAAATCCATGCTCACGAGCTGCTAAACCTACTTAGAGAAACACCAATGGATCGCGAAGCCCTCACACAGCACTTTGGTGCTAGCGTTCGCTTTCACACCTGTAAACTGAATGATCTAGACTTAGATGCATTACTAGCATTTTTGCTCAAGCGCGACAAAATTCGTGAGCTTGAAGGTAAGTTTGTGGTCAATATGGCGCGAGTTTGCAATCACTAAACGGCGGCTAAGATCGAGGGTGACTATGGTGTTTTCGCCCTCAGTCATATACTCATGTTGTCAGTTTGCTATACACTGGCCGCCATTTTTTAGGTGAGGCCAGAATATGGACATTCTTTCTGCAGCGACCATGCTGTTTCTAATCATGGACCCTCTCGGTAACTTGCCGATTGTGTTGTCTATTCTCAAACATATCGATCCCAAGCGTCGTCGTAAGGTATTGATTCGTGAACTACTGTTTGCCTTACTGATTTTGATGCTGTTTCTGTTTGCAGGACAAAGCATCTTAAGTTTTTTGCATGTCCAGCCAGAAACGCTCAGCATTTCAGGTGGCATTATTCTCTTCATTATTGCGATTAAGATGATTTTCCCGAGTGCTGGCAGCATCACTGGACTGGCAGCAGGCGAGGAGCCCTTTATTGTTCCGATGGCCATTCCTATGATCGCGGGCCCTTCAGTGATTGCTGCCTTGCTTTTACTGTCTTCGCAACATCCAGAGAAAATGTTGGAAATGTCAGCATCAGTCGTAATTGCGTGGGGCGCAACATTTTTTATACTGATGTTTTATGGCTTCTTTAATCGCTTGTTGGGTGAACGTGGCTTGAAGGCGGTAGAACGCTTAATGGGCTTGTTACTGGTGATGATCTCCACTCAAATGTTCTTAGATGGTGTAAAAAGTTACATTGGGTGACGAACGAAACGCAGAAAAAAGCCGCTCACAAGAGCGGCTTTTTCGTATCTGAGCGATTACATCATGTGTTTACGACGAATATCGAGTAGGGCAAAAATACCAAAAATCAGGATTGAATATTTTTCCCAACTGCTCATTTTTATTTTGTCGCCAAATGCACCAATGAAGATGGCCATTTGTAAACCGTGCATGATGAACAAAAAAGCGGTCATGATGTATAGCGCAATCGCGGCATTGCCGGGAAAGGGCATAAAAATATTTAGGATTAATACTAACCAAACAAAGGCGATAGCCGCTTTGGCCAGCATAATTAGTGCTTTCATTTAAGTATCCTTTTAAATCGAGGCGTTATGCGGAGGTACGTTCGTACAGACGATAGCTCACTTGGCCTGCTGTTTTTTCTCGATGTAATTGCCAGTTTTCTGGTAAGTCGGCAATATTGAGTTCTTTTTCTGTTTCAATATAAATCATCGCATCTTCCGCGAGCCAGCCATTTTGTTCTAGCAGAGCCACGGTCTCATCCAATAGACCTTTGCGAAACGGTGGGTCAATAAACACCACATGGTGAGCAGAACCCGGTTGCTTCAAAAAACTCAGTGCGTCGGTATTTACCACTTGGATGTTGTTCGCGTTAAGAGAGGCAACATTCTTTTGTAACTGTTGGAAAGCTTGTGGGTTTAGCTCAACCATGGTCACTTGCTCTGCTTGGCGCGAAGCTGACTCAAATCCCAAGCCGCCAGAGCCAGCAAATAAGTCGAGACATTTTGCCTGTGGTACATCTTGAGCTAACCAGTTAAACAGCGTTTCTTTGACGCGATCGGTCGTGGGGCGTAAGCCTTCAGCATCGTGTACAGGAAGTTTTCTGCCTCTCCATAAGCCACTAATAATGCGAACAAAGCCCGTTGTTGGCTTTTTTTGTGATGAGTTTTGCTGGCGACGTCTTACCATAGATTTTTTGACCGCTAATAAAGTGATACTATATCTAATCGCCCAAGCAATGAGCTTGGAGCTTGGATACAGCCCAGAATATTCAAGATGACAGAGTGTAACACTAATAAGATTAGAATTACCTAATCGGAAAGTTTTCAGAACTTTGTCATTAGCCTTTTTTAGACAGATAATAATCTTGTCAAAAAAGAGTCATTAATAGATAAAAGAACAATCTAGGATAGCCCCAGATGACGGAAAAAAAGAAGCGCGGATTACTTTCGTGGCTAGGTTTTGGTGACGAAGAACAAAGCCCAAAACCAAAAACTGAAGAAACAGTAAAAGAAGAAGCAGTGGAAGCGCCTTCTGAAGAGCAGCAAACCGAAGCGGTTGCTGAGCAAGCGGAAGCAACGCCAGAACTTGAAGAAGAAGCGAAACAATCAGAGGCCGCCCCAGCAGAAGCAGAAGCAGAAGCAGAAGCAGAAGCAGAAGCAGAAGAGCCAGAAGTCGTATCGGCCGCGCCTCGTGTTCAAGAACAAGAAAAGCCAACAGAAAGCTTTTTTGCTCGTCTTAAACGCAGCCTAAGCCGAACAAAAGCAAATATTGGTGCTGGCTTCTTCGGTCTATTCAGCGGTAAGAAAATCGATGAAGACTTATTTGAAGAGTTAGAAGAGCAACTGCTTATTGCTGATGTGGGCATGAATACCACAACAAAAATCATCAACAACCTGACAGAAAAAGCCACACGTGGCGATCTGAAAGACGGCGAAGCCCTTTATGGTTTGTTGAAAGAAGAAATGGCTGAGATTCTTTCTAAAGTCGAACAGCCACTAGAAATCGATAGCAACAAAACGCCTTACGTCATCTTGATGGTGGGTGTAAATGGCGTGGGTAAAACCACGACCATCGGTAAGCTTGCCAAGCAGTTCCAAACTCAAGGCAAAAAAGTGATGCTTGCAGCGGGCGATACTTTCCGTGCCGCAGCGGTTGAGCAGCTACAAGTGTGGGGTGAACGTAATAATGTTCCTGTGATTGCTCAACATACTGGCGCAGACAGTGCCTCTGTTATCTATGATGCGATTGAAGCGGCAAAAGCACGTGGTGTGGATGTGGTGATTGCTGATACAGCAGGTCGTCTACAGAACAAAGCGAACCTAATGGAAGAGCTGCGTAAGATTGTACGTGTGATGAAGAAAATTGATGACTCTGCACCACATGAGATCATGCTAACGCTTGACGCAGGTACAGGACAAAATGCCATTAGCCAAGCGAAACTTTTCAGTGATGTTGCCCCTCTAACCGGGATTACTTTGACTAAGCTGGATGGTACAGCCAAGGGCGGCGTAATTTTCGCTATTGCTGATCAGTTCGGTATTCCAATTCGTTACATTGGTGTGGGTGAAGGTATCGAAGACTTGCGTCCATTTGAAACTCAAGAGTTTATTGACGCACTGTTTAGTCGTGAAGAATAAAAAGAGTTAGAGGAAATCAACGGTGATCAAATTTCAGCAAGTAAGCAAAGCTTACCGAGGTGGTCGACAAGCACTGCAAAAAGTCGATTTTCACCTGAGGCGCGGTGAAATGGCGTTTTTAGGCGGACATTCCGGGGCTGGTAAGAGTACCTTGCTGAAATTGATCTGCGCGATAGAGCGACCAACCGATGGCAAAATCCATTTTAATGGCCACGACATCACGCGTATTCCAGGCAAAGACATCCCTTTTTTGCGCCGCAATATTGGGATTGTTTTTCAAGATCATCGCCTATTGATGGATCGCAGTGTGTACGACAATGTCGCTCTGCCAATGCGTATCGAATCGATTTCTGAAAACGAAATCAAACGCCGTGTTTCTGCGGCGTTAGATAAAACGGGCTTACTCGATAAAGCTCGTTGTCTACCTAGTCAACTTTCTGGTGGTGAGCAACAGCGCGTCGGTATTGCCCGTGCTGTGGTTAATCGACCAACGTTGCTGGTGGCTGATGAGCCTACGGGTAACCTTGACCCAGAATTATCCAACCGTGTGTTGCGTCTATTCGAAGAATTTAACCGTGCGGGCGTGACTATACTACTTGCCACGCACGATGTGGGGTTAGTAAACACTCGCCCACAGTATCGTCATTTTGAATTGAACCAAGGCTTCCTAAGTGAGGTAGAAGACTATGGCAGGTAACAAGCACTCCCAAAAGAAGGGGAAAGGCCGTAGTGCCAAGCGTGCGAATACCGATGGTTTTTTCTCTGTCCACGCAAAACAAGCTAAATCCTCTTTTAGCGCCTTATGGCAACGACCACTAGGCAACATTCTGACCCTAGCGGTCATCTCCATGGCACTTGCCATGCCAGCTTGTTTGTATCTATTGGGGAAAAACGTTGCAGGGGCAGCGGAAGATGTCGCTTCTCCTTCACAAGTTAGTGCTTACTTAGTTGAAGGCATGCCGGATGCGCGAGTGATGGTTCTCAAAGATCAAATTGAAACTTGGCCTTTGGTAAAAGAGGTAGAATATATTTCACCGCAACAAGGTCTATCTGATTTAAGCCAATATGCAGGGTTCGACCAAGCTATCAGTCTTTTAAGTGGCTATGCGCTTCCTGGTGTGTTGGTGATTACGCCAGATTCGGAGCTAAAAAGTGATATTCAGTCATTAGCCAAAGACGTTCGAGAGCAACAAGATGTGACCGACGTGAGACTTGACGAAGACTGGCTGGCGCGTCTTGATGCCATCAAAACTCTCGCGAGTATTATTGTCATTACCCTGACAGTGCTGATGCTCGGTGCGGTATTTTTAATCGTTGGCAATACATTGCGATTTAATGTGCTGGCGAATAAAGAAGAGATTCAAACCATGAAACTGATCGGTGCGACGGACAGTTTTATTCTGCGCCCTTACTTGTACACAGGTATGTGGTTTGGCGTGTTAGGTGCCACTATTGCGTGGTTGGTAACGGCTTTAGTGACCATTGTCATGAATAGTGCGGTGGAAGACCTTGCTGCGTTGTACGATAGCCAGTTCCGCCTGATTGGTCTAAGTTGGGATGAATCTTTGTTATTAATCATCATTGGGAGTCTTTTGGGATGTATTGCGGCGCGTTTTTCTGCGCAACGACATTTAAAAGAAATTGAACCAGTTTAAGTGATGGCGGTCTTATTACTTGGATTTCATTAGCACTAGCTAATTTTGAACCCTTGCTTAGACCAAATGTTTATGGATAATTGCTTCCCCTTCTTGAAACTTGTTCATTTTGAGTTCAAGATATCGAAGCTAAATTGCAATGTAATGCTCCAGATCAGAGATTGATGAGGAATTGAATGACAAAAGAAGCGTATCCGATGGCTCTAGTCACGCAAGATAGCCTTGATAGCTATATTCGCTCAGTAAACAGCTACCCAATGCTGACTGCAGACGAAGAGCGTGAGCTGGCAGAACGATTACACTATAAAGGTGAGATTGAGGCTGCAAAAGGTCTAATTCTTTCGCACCTACGATTCGTTGTTCACGTTGCTCGTGGTTACTCTGGCTACGGTTTGCCGATGGCGGATCTTGTGCAAGAGGGTAACATCGGTCTAATGAAAGCCGTTAAGCGTTTTAACCCAGAAGTAGGGGTTCGCTTGGTTTCTTTTGCTGTCCACTGGATCAAAGCAGAGATCCACGAATACGTGCTACGTAACTGGCGTATCGTGAAAATTGCGACCACTAAAGCGCAACGTAAATTGTTCTTCAACCTGCGTAAGTCGAAAAAGCGCTTGGGTTGGTTTAACAACGGTGAAGTGGAAACCGTTGCGCGCGAGTTAGGTGTTGAGCCTTCTGAAGTTCGCGAGATGGAATCACGCTTAGCGGCGGTGGATTCAACCTTTGATATGCCAACTGATGAAGACGACAGTTCAAACGCTTACACAGCGCCGATGCTATACCTAGAAGACAAATCGTCTGATGTGGCCGACAACATTGAAGCCGCCAACTGGGAAATGCACACCAACAATCGCTTGGGTCATGCATTAGCGAGTTTGGATGAGCGTAGTCAGCGCATCGTGCGTTCTCGTTGGTTAGATGATGAGAAAGCAACATTGCAAGACTTAGCTGATGAGTTCGGTGTTTCTGCCGAGCGTATTCGCCAGCTAGAAAAAAATGCAATGAAGAAACTAAAATTGGCCGTGGGTGAATTTTAATTTCCACTGCTAATTGAAAGTAAGATTTTCATAGAAAGCCGAGATCATGTGATCTCGGCTTTTTTATTGTCGATCGAAAATCGATAGCGTTTGCGATCTGGATTTTATGTGCTACCTGTGTATAACTCTGTGAAGTAATTATTTATCAACTGTTCGAAACCCGGACAAAATAAGGGATTCAAGCACTTTTCCATCTGGGGATAGTTATAGATATACACACAGTTAGATCAGGATCATCACTACATATTGTGGATCAAAAGATCCAAATACACTTTATCAACGCAATTCACAGCTTTATCCACAAATGGTTGGAATGTGTACACTTTTGGAAAACCTGATTATCCATGTGTCTAAGTTTGCCGTTGGATAGGTTACAATAGCGGCAGTATACCCAAGCAGCTTCAAATATGGATTTTATGCTGTACCACGGGTGCTGATTAGTACGTTAGGTTCGAGGTTGCTTGGGTATATTAATAAGACAATGAGAAAGTAAATGGATCAGTTTAAGCATATCGATGTACAAGGTGCGCAAGCGCTGCTCGAGCAGGGTGATGCGAAGCTTGTAGATATCCGTGACCCTCAATCGTTTGCCGTTGCGCATGCGGAGTCCGCGTATCATTTAACTAACGATACGATCGTTGCGTTTATGGATGAAGTGGAGTTCGAACAACCTATTCTGGTGATGTGTTACCACGGCATTAGTAGCCAAGGTGCGGCGCAATATTTGGTTAACCAAGGCTTTGAACAGGTGTACAGTGTAGATGGTGGCTTTGAAGCCTGGCATCGAGCAGAACTACCGATAGTGAGAAGTTAATGAAGAGATTGGTAACGTTAAATAATCCACGTATGGCGCAAGCCTTTATTGATTATATGGCCTCTCGCCAAATTGACATCGAAATGATGCCAGAAGGGGATGGGCAATTTGCGCTGTGGCTGACTGATAGCCAGCATGAAATAGAAGCGGAAGCCGAACTTAAGCTGTTCCTTGCTAACCCGTCTGATTCAAAATACAGCGCCGCCTCGTGGGACGTTGCCGATACTCGTAAGAGCACATTTCATTATTCCAGCCCGAGTATCATGAGCATGGTCAAAGCGAAAGCTGGCCCCATGACTTTGCTGATCATGACAGTCTGTATCATCATCTACTTGTTACAAATGTTTGGCTTTGGCAATGGCGTGTTTAAGTTGTTGCACTTCCCGGCTTTTGAGGGGCAACAATGGCAAGTGTGGCGATGGCTAAGTCATGCGTTACTGCACTTTTCAGTAACTCACATCGTGTTTAACTTACTATGGTGGTGGCAGTTGGGTGGCGACATCGAACGTCGTCTAGGTTCCGGTAAGCTATTGCAACTCTTTGTGGTGTCGGCAGCGCTTTCAGGGGCAGGCCAGTTCTATGTTGAAGGGGCTAACTTCGGCGGCTTGTCTGGCGTGGTCTATGCACTGCTTGGTTATTTGTGGATATTAGGTTACCGCTTGCCACATTTAGGCCTTACGCTACCTAAGCCAATCATCGTCTTTATGTTGGTATGGTTAGTTCTTGGTTTTGTGCAGCCATTTATGGCGATTGCAAACACCGCTCACTTAGTTGGGCTACTGTCGGGGATGGCGATTGCGCTGTTTGATTCAGGCAAGATGAAATACCAACAGCAAGCCTAAAGCAGATGAAATGAAAAGACCGCTCAAGAGCGGTCTTTTTTATGTTCAAAACGGATTTGGGTTTATTGATAAAGGTATTTTGTAAACAACAAATCGGCAATGATGGTTTTACCTGTTTCAGGCAAAAGCGTTTCGTTGAGGGTCGTCACTAAGGTTTTGCGCAGATCTTCTCGGCCAGACAGGGACTTAATCGTATCTTCTGTTTGCTTACCCAATAATTCAATCACTGCATCGCGAATCAAAGGTTGGTGATGCTCAACAACTGATAAATCTTGTTGACTCATTACCATGATGTCGATGCGCACTTGCACATAACCTAACTTTTTGCCTTTGGTGTAAAAGTTAGTAGTGAGGTCAGGCTCTAGGGTAAAGTATGCCAACTTAGGTCCAGCTTCTTCCGTTTCAGCCCAACTTGGTGCGGCGAATAGTATGGTTAACGCAAAAATAATTTGGGCTATATAACGTTTGTACATATTTCTAACTTTTCTTTCTCTGGATCGCGATATTCGAATCGCTTCAGTCTTGATACAATGGGCCGTCTATAACAAATAACGGAACTTACGGTTACATACATTACTATGGACGGTAAGTTGTTGCTTTATTGTACGCATAAAGCCTCCAATTGAATACTAGTATGAATCAGCCAACATCACTCTATCTTGCTTCTTTATTGGAAGTAGAGTGGCAAAACCCCGAAGAATTCGAATTTCCAAATGAATTTGCCAAGCACTGGCTTGAAGAGCAAGGGTCTTTGTCACGTCGTTTAAAACAGCACTGCCAAGCGTTAACGGTAGAATTGCTACAAAATCAGATCGTCACTGCAGCGACATTAAAACAGGACGAAAGCCAGTTATTGTCCGAACAAGATTGCTTACTGAGAGAGGTAATTTTGTGCGGTGACAATAATAACTGGGTTATTGGGCGGACATTGATTCCTCGCTCAACCTTAGTTGATCAGCAGTATGATTTGGCTCAACAAGGGGATATCCCATTAGGACTAACTGTGTTCAGCGCAGATAACGTTGAGCGGGACTCTTTGCAAATGGGATGGGTAGCCGTACCAGAAGGACGTTTGTTAGCGCGACGCTCAAGGTTGTGGATGAATCACAAACCGATGCTAGTCGCCGAGTTATTCTTATCTAATTCACCAGTTTACGCTAAGGAGACAGTGTAAATGTCCGCAGAAAAAGCCAAAGCATATTGGCAACTGATGCGCATGGATCGCCCGATTGGTTCACTGTTACTGATGTGGCCAACGATTTGGGCGCTAATTATCTCAGCCCAAGGGATGCCAAGTTGGGATGTATTCATCGTGTTTGTATTGGGTGTTTTCCTAATGCGTAGTGCGGGGTGCGTGATTAATGATTTTGCAGATCGCAAAGTCGACGGCCATGTAAAGCGTACTAAGCAACGTCCACTGCCATCAGGGAAAGTGACAGCAAAAGAAGCGATTGGATTATTTTTGGTTTTGGGTATCAGCTCGTTTTTGTTAGTGCTGACCATGAACCCGCTGACGATTCAGCTATCCTTCGCTGGCATTGTGTTGGCGTTCATCTATCCATTTATGAAGCGTTACACTCATATTCCACAGCTATTTTTAGGCTTGGCTTTTAGCTGGGCGATTCCAATGGCGTGGGCTGCACAAACTGGGGAATTACCATTAATTGTTTGGTTTTTGTTCCTCATTAATGCTTTGTGGACCATTGCGTACGACACTCAATATGCGATGGTAGACCGAGATGATGATCTAAAGATTGGCATTAAATCGACGGCAATTCTGTTTGGTCGTCATGACAAGCTTATTATTGGTGTGTTGCAACTGATTACACTCGCGATGTTGGTTTGGTTAGGGCAGTTCTACCAATTGGGACAAAGTTACTACTGGACCCTTTTGATTGCAGCGTCGTTGTTTGTTTATCAGCAGCACTTAATTCGTCACCGTGAGCGTGAGTTGTGCTTTAAGGCTTTCCTTAACAACAATTATGTTGGCATGGTGATAGCGATAGGGTTACTGGTCGCATTTTGGTAAGCGAAGAAATAGAAAAAGGCATCCGATTGGATGCCTTTTTTCTTATTGGAAGAAGGTAAAACGGTTACGACCGAAGTTGGTGAATACTCTCTTCGATCGTCAGTTTCACTTCTGGATAAAGCAGAGTGAACAGTAGCCGTGCAAATTGCTGCGTTTTCTTCGTGTCACAGTTACCATCGTTATCGAGGTATTTTTGCTGTTTGAGCGTATTGAACATGGCGGTAAACACACCTTTATCGAAGAATTCTGGCGCATTAATACCGTGCAAACGCCCTAGGCGCTGAGCAATATCTTGGCTCTTCTGCTCTAGGTCCGATTTACCCAGCTCAGGGTAAGCAACAAGCAAGTTCATCGCGATAGAGTAGCGTTGCAGCGTTTCAGTTATCGTTCGACCTAACAGAACCAAAGGCTGGTTGTTCGATTGATTGATCTCTAGCTTATCACCATCCAGACTAATCATTTTCTGATCGGCAAATTCATGCAGTGTTTTAACGACCAATTCATCTAACTCGTCTTCTTGGTAACTTAAGAACAGCTCTTTCTTCAAGAATGGGTAGATTTGCGCGACATTCGCTTGAATCTTGGCTACCGAAAGGTTGCGCTGACGAATGAGCATTTGGGCAATTAATGACGGCAGAGCGAACAAGTGGATGATGTTGTTGCGATAGTAGGTCATCAGGATCGATTGGCTACGGTCCAGCGAAATGATGTCACCCATGCTATCGGTTTCAATCACGAACTTATCAAGCGAAATTGCATGATCGACCAACTCCTCAGCACTTTCGGTAGGGATAGTGGAGGTGCTTGAGTACGGGTTATTTTTGAGTAGCTTTAAGTAACACTCAATCTGATTGATCAGCGAGTCACGAGAAAGTGCACGTTGACGAGAAGCAAGCAGTGCGGTTGCACACAAGGTCAACGCGTTTGCCGCCGCCGCATCGTTGATGTGCGTCATCATCTTATTAGCAAGGTCGTTCACCACAGGATTCATCCATTGTGGTTTGTTACCACCCATGCTGTCGATGTCTTTCGTCCACTCAGGAGCATGCTCGTTCAAGTATTGGTTGAGCTGAATTGGCTCACCGAAGTTCACATAGCCCAAACCAAAGTTACGCAGTTTACGCAGAGTACGCAGTACAAGCCCTGCGTTTTCTTTCTCTTTGCGTTTGCCACGCAGCTCTTTCGCGTAAGTGCCCACTTCCATTACGTGCTCGTAGCCTATGTAGACCGGCACTAGCGTTACTGGGCGGTTTAAACCACGTAGCATTGCTTGGATGGTCATAGCCAGCATACCCGTTTTCGCTTGCAGTAAGCGACCTGTACGTGAACGACCACCCTCACTGAAGTACTCGACTGAATAGCCTTTGGCAAACAGCTCAGCTAGATACTCACGGAAAATGGTTGAGTACAGTTTGTTGCCTTTAAAACTACGACGAATAAAGAACGCCCCACCACGACGGAAAAGGGGACCGGCCGGGAAGAAGTTCAAGTTAATGCCTGCCGCAATGTGCGGAGGCACCATGCCTTCATGGTATAAAACATAAGACAACAGCAGGTAGTCCATATGACTACGGTGACAAGGAACGTACACAATTTCGTGGCCGTCTTGCGCTAAACGACGCACAGTCGAGGCGTTATTGATGTGCAAACCTTGGTATAGTTTTGTCCATAACCAACTCAGGATGCGGTCGCCGTTTTTCACCAGACTATAGGAGAAGTCGGCAGCGATTTCATCCATGATGTCGTGGGCTTCTTTACGTGCCTTATCAATCGAGATGTTTTTGCTCTTGGCTTCGTCAGCAATCGCCAGTTCAATAGCTGGAGATTTTAGTAAACGAGCAAACAACACTTGGCGTTGTGGCAGGTTTGGGCCTGAAGCAGCCAGTTTCTGGCGTGAGAAGTGGATACGCGCCACGCGAGCCAGTTTGTGCGCAATTGCGCTGTCGGTACCGTGGGAGTCTGCCATATAACGCAGAGATACCACGGGACTAAAGCGAACTAAGCAGTCGCGTCCCGCCGCCATTACCGCTTTGGCTTTTTGCGGACCATTCATCGGTTGAAGGTAAGGCTTTTGGTTCTCTTCTTTACCTGGCTTACGACCCCAAAGCACGGTTGCAGGGATCATTTGAACATCCAACTCACTATCCAGCTTGTGCAGTTCCAGTAAGTCAGTGAACAGAGAAACAGAATCGGTTGGGACATCATTATCGTTGTTCATCACAGTTGGACGCGCAGCGATAAAGACGAAACGGTTCAGCGTTTTGCCATTGATTTCCAGCGGGCTGAGCGGGTCGGGTAGACCAAGGCTCATGGCTTGTTTTTGCAGTGTCAGCAAATCCACGTTCGAGCGGAACGGCAGGGCATATACAATCGGTTTAGTTAGGTCGATGTTCAGATCTTCAATCGGGTTCGACGGGATTGCGGTGCCCTTTACCAGTACCGATAAAGGTAGTTTTAGTAATGAACGTGAAAATGATTGTCCAGAAGACATAAAGTTCACAGCCTCAATAGGTATTCAAACAGGCCTAACCTTATTTCAGTTTCCGCTTTGCATGTCTTCTCTATAAAAAGAGATGAGTACGGCAATAGAAATAAGCCTAGGCGATAAAATTTAAGCGCTGCAAGGATACCAGAAACTGGTCAAACCTTTTAATTTTATTGGCTGTAAATTAGTCGAACCCCTAAGTTATTGCTTTGACTTGATTAACTGAAAAGTCGGTGTTTTAAACGAATAAAGAATGAACTTAATTGGTAAGCTGAAAGCTCCCCACAAATAAATTAAAAAACAACCAATTGGGTTTTCATTTGAGCATTTACTGGATATACTCACAGTTAACTGTATAAAAAGACAGGTGAGACATGAAGCCGTTAACGCCACGCCAACAACAAGTCTTCGATTTGATTAAAAGTAAAATCGACGACACCGGAATGCCACCAACTCGTGCAGAGATTGCGCGTGAGCTTGGCTTCCGCTCTGCGAATGCCGCAGAGGAACACCTAAAAGCGCTTGCTCGTAAGCAAGCAATTGAAATTATTCCAGGCGCTTCTCGTGGGATTCGTATCCTGCTTGAAGACGCAGCCAATGATGAGCAGGGTTTGCCTTTGATTGGTCAAGTCGCAGCGGGTGAGCCAATTCTGGCTCAAGAGCACGTAGAGGCGCACTACCAAGTCGATCCTGCGATGTTCAAACCGCAAGCGGATTTCTTACTTCGTGTAAATGGCGAGAGTATGAAAGACATCGGGATTATGGATGGCGATTTGCTCGCGGTGCATAAAACCCAAGATGTGAGAGACGGTCAAGTTGTCGTTGCGCGTGTTGATGATGATGTGACTGTGAAGCGTTTGGAGCGCAAAGGTTCAACCATATTACTGCATGCTGAGAATGAAGAGTTTGCCCCAATCCAAGTGGACTTAACGTCTCAGCACCTTACGATTGAAGGCTTAGCCGTTGGTATTATTCGCAATACCGATTGGATGTAAGTGTGTTTAAGCAGCCCAGTTCATCTGGGCTGTTTTGTCTTTTCTCTTTTTCTACTTCCTCCAAAAGCTTGCTCATCATCTTGACCTTGTTTGTTTTGACCAATTTATAAGCTTGATAATGTAATTGATATTCATTATCATCTTTATTAATGTCTATGTTTTCTCTCTGGCGCAGGAAATGCCCATGTCTCAGTCTAAACATCAAGTTCCTAACCATTTATTAAAGCCACTGTTATTGCGTAGCCGTGAAAGCATGGTCGACAATGGCTTGGTGTACGATCCGATAGCTGCTAAAGCGTGTTTGAGCTGTAAGATGGCGCCGGATTGTTTGAGTGGTGATATTGCGCAGAAGCAATTGCTGCACGTGACGCTGACTCAGCTTTGTGACCAGCAGGTTAGTCACTTCTTACAGCAGTATCCCGATGCCTGGATAATCAATGTCGGAGCGGGGTTGGATACCCGCTTTTATCGTTTGGATAATGGACGCTGCCATTGGATAGAGCTGGATGTGACGGAAAATTTGGTATGGCGTCAGCGTTTGTTCCACAAAAATGAACGTTATGAACATCGCTGTGGCAGTGTGGATGAAATGTCGTGGCTAGAGACGTTAGCCATTCCAGAGCAAGCACCGGTACTCATTTTATGTGAAATGGCACTGCTCGATTGCACAGAGCGTCAAGTCGCGAAATTTATTCAAACCTTAGGTCGACATTTTGTTTCTGCTGAACTGTGTATGGTGCTGGCAGGAGATTTAACGGAAACCAAGTGGGGACAAAAGCTTGGCTCTGATCGTTATGCTCATGGCTTTGAAGCGCCTGCAGCACAGATATTGCAATGGTTACCATGGGCACAGTGGGTGAAAGCTTTCTCGCCATTCGATAGATTCTGTTCTCGTTGGAAAGCTTGGCAGCGTTGGCTTAATAAGATTCCAATGTTGAAGCATCGCCTCACGCCAGTACTCGTTCATATCAAGTGGTAATTGGCTAGTCGTTAAGCGCTCAGGTACACTCGTCGATCTTACTGATGAGGTGCCTGTGACAAATTCAATCTTCTCTCCTTTATCTAACCCAAAAGTTCATCGCCAAGTCTTAGCTTTAGCTATACCTATGGTGCTGTCGAATATTACTGTTCCATTGCTTGGTTTGGTCGATGCTGCGGTGATTGGTCATCTAGACCACGCTTGGTATTTGGGTGGTGTTGCGTTGGGCAGCACCATGATCAGCGTGACGTTTTGGCTGCTTGGTTTTTTGCGTATGTCGACTACTGGGTTGGCGGCGCAGTCCTATGGCGGTGAAGACCGAAAGCAACTTGCCTTGGTGTTTATGCAAGGCTCACTTATGGCGCTGCTGTTTGCGTTAGTCTTCCTTATTGCCCATACCCCGATAGCTGATTTGATCTTTGGTTGGAGTGACGCCAGCGCAGAGGTAAAACACTACGGTATGCAATATTTCTCTATCCGTGTGTGGAGTGCCCCCGCTGCGCTAATGAACTTTGTGTTGTTGGGGTGGCTGCTCGGAACGCAAAATTCCAAAGCACCAATGTGGATGGTGATCATCACCAACGTGACGAATATTGCCCTCGATTTGTTGTTTGTGATTGGTTTGGGGTGGAAAGTAGAAGGCGCTGCGCTGGCATCGGTGATTGCTGACTACTCTGGCATGGGTTTTGGTCTCATGTGTGTCTGGAAAACCTGGCGAGAGAGGCAATTACCATCACCTCAAAAGTTGCTAGCCAGCACTCAACACGGTTTAGGGCGATTCGTGAAATTGAATCGCGATATTTTCTTACGCTCTTTGTGTCTGCAAGCGGCTTTTAGCTTTATGACGTTCCAAGGCGCGAGCTTGGGTGATGAGGTTGTCGCTGCAAATGCGGTTCTGATGAGCTTCCTGATGATTATCTCGTATGGCATGGATGGCTTTGCTTATGCGATGGAGGCCATGGTCGGGAAGGCGATTGGTGCCAAAGATAGGCAACAATTGAGTGCATCGCTTGTCGGCACTTTCTTTTGGAGTTTGGTTATTTGCTTAGGACTGACCGCGCTCTTTGGTTTGGCGGGATCGGAGTTGATCGCCATGATCACTTCAATTGAGACGGTCCAACAGCAAGCAGCGGTGTATCTACCTTGGCTGGTGGTGATGCCACTTGCGTCGATGTGGTGCTTTCTATTGGATGGCATTTTTGTCGGTGCAACCAAAGGCAAAGACATGCGCAATAGTATGTTTGTCGCGACCAGCAGTTTCTTCGTTGTCTTTTACTTATTCGCCGAGTGGGAAAATCACGCGCTGTGGTTTGCAATGACGAGCTTTATGTTGATGCGGGGTATTGGTTTAGGGGTTATCTTTCTCTACCAATGGCACAAGGATACCTTCCTAGCACAATGTTGATATAAAAACAGCAGGTCCAAGCCTGCTGTTTTTCTGTCTGCTATCAAGAAGCATCGATTAGAACAAGCGGTTCAAACCATTCAACGCAGCGACACGATACGCTTCGGCCATTGTTGGATAGTTGAAGGTGGTATTGACGAAATACTCGATGGTATTCGCTGAGCCTTTTTGCTCCATAATGGCTTGACCGATGTGGATAATTTCCGCGGCACGTTCGCCAAAACAGTGAATCCCTAAAATTTCTTTGGTTTCACGATGGAACAATATCTTCAAGCTACCGATGTCTTTTCCTGCGATCTGTGCACGAGCTAGATGCTTGAACGAAGAGCGTCCTACTTCATACGGTACTTTCGCAGCTGTTAGCTCTTGCTCGGTTTTACCCACAGAGCTAATCTCTGGGATGGTGTAGATACCCGTTGGAATATCATCAATCAGGTAGTTTTCTGCCTGACCTTTCGTAATGGCTTGTGCGACAAATCGCCCTTGGTCATAAGCGGCGCTTGCAAGGCTAGGGTAACCGATGACATCGCCTACAGCGTAAATGTGTTCGATATCGGTTTGGTAGTTACGGTTTACTTTTAGTTGTCCGCGAGAGTCCGCTTCCAGACCCACTGCACCCAAATTCAACTTATCGGTGTTACCTGTTCGACCATTCGCATACAACAAGCAGTCTGCCTTCATCTTCTTGCCAGATTGTAGGTGAATAATCACGCCATCTTCTGTGCCTTCGATTTTTTCATAGGTCTCATCATTACGAATTACCACACCACTGTTCCAGAAGTGGTAAGACAGCGCATCTGACACTTCGTTATCCAAAAACTCCAACAAGCGGTCGCGGGTATTGATAAGGTCGGTTTTCACTCCAAGTCCGCGGAAGATAGAAGCGTATTCACAACCGATAACGCCCGCACCGTAAATGATGATATGGCGAGGGTCGTGTTTCAGGCTCAAAATGGAATCACTGTCGTAGATGCGCTCATGCAAGAAATCTACGTCGTTAGGCTGATACGGACGAGAACCCGTCGCGATGACAAACTTATCTGCAGAATAGATTTCTTCTGTACCGTCGCTTTGCATCACTGCAATTGAGTAGTTATCGATAAATCGCGCGGTTCCGAACAAAAGTGTGCATGAGTTACGGTCATAAAAGCCCTGACGAAGTCGAGTTTGCTTATCAATGACCGATTTAGCATGATCTAAAATGTCAGAAAATGTTGCATGAACGCTGGTGTTGTTTCGACAAAATAGCGGGTTGCTATTAAATTCGATGATGCGGCTAACGGCATGACGCAGTGCTTTTGATGGAATGGTACCCCAGTGAGTACAACCGCCGCCGACACTGCTTTCTTTCTCGACAATGGCAACATTCAGTCCCGCTTTGGTTAATCCCATTGCAGCCCCTTCTCCGCCAGGGCCACTACCGATTACGATCACGTCATAGTGATTAACATGCGCCATGATGCCTTCCTTGTTATATTTGCTTAACATTGCTTTAGCGCGATTTTAACTCATTTACTCTATTGGTACACGTCATGCCTGTTAGAGAGTGGAAGTGATCACGCAGAATCGACCAAAAGGGTGATTTGGTATGTTGTATGTCTATAAATTGCATCGAGAACATTGCAATTAGATGCATGCCAATAGTAACGTTCTCGGCGCTCAGAGCGAGCGAAGCAACATATCTTTCTCCGTAGGAGCAAATTGCGTTATATTGAGGCTCTTGTACCCTATAGAAAAAGAGCAAGTTAAGAATGAAATCGATGGGAATCCGCGCACAGCAAAAAGAGAAGACACGTCGATCATTGATCGATGCGGCATTTAGTCAGTTAAGTGCGGATCGCAGCTTTTCCAGCCTTAGCTTGCGAGAAGTCGCCCGAGAGGCAGGGATTGCACCGACTTCTTTTTATCGTCACTTCAAAGATATGGATGAGCTAGGCTTAACCATGGTTGATGAAGGCGGTTTGCTACTACGCCAACTGATGCGTCAGGCGCGTCAACGTATTGTGAAAGAAGGTAGCGTAATTCGTACCTCGGTCGAAACCTTTATGGAATTCATTGAAAGTAGTCCGAACGTTTTTCGTTTGTTGTTGCGTGAGCGCTCCGGCACTTCTGCTGAATTTCGTACCGCTGTTGCTCGAGAAATCCAGCATTTTGCGGCAGAATTAACCGAGTATTTAATGAGCACCGGCGTGACCAGAGAAGAGGCGTATACTCAAGCAGAAGCGTCTGTGACTTTGGTTTTCAGTTCGGGGGCTGAAGCTTTAGATTTAGATCGACGTGAGCGCGATGAACTCGCCGAGCGATTGATCATGCAATTGCGAATGATAGCCAAAGGGGCCTATTGGTATCGCAAAGAACGTGAACGTAACCGATTAAAAGGCGGGATAGAATAATGTCGAATGGAAATAAATCTGAAAAGAAAACGCTGATTTTGGCACTGGTTGCAGGTATGTGTGGTGATGCTTTGTTGTCATGGTTGACCATGAGTGAAGTGTCTTTTTCAATCTTCCCATTGATTGCACTCGTACTGGCTGTACAAGCTCTTTACCAAGAGTACCTAAATAATCCGGTATCAGAAGATATCCCATTAGTTGGCTTGGCGTGTTTCTTCGTAGGTGCGTTTGGTCACTCTGCGTTTATTAAAGCGCAATACCCAGAAGCAGGCTCAAACTTCTTCGCGATCATGGTTTCAATGATCTTACTCGCATGGATTGGTAAGAAGCTAGGTTTTGTCAGCAAGAAGACTTCTGCGGAATAAGCAAACGAATCAAATTAAAAAAAGCGAGCCATTGAGCTCGCTTTTTTTTGTCTGAAGCTGGTGGACTAAGCTTTACGTTCCAATAGCACGCCAGCTTCCATGTGGTGTGTATAAGGGAATTGGTCAAACAGAGCAAAACGCGTCACGTTGTGTGTTTCGCATAGAATGTCCAAGTTCTCTTTTAGAGTCTCAGGGTTACAAGAGATGTACATGATGCGCTCGTAACCTTGCACCATTTTACAAGTATCGACATCCATCCCAGCACGTGGTGGATCGACAAAAATCGTGTTGCAGTTGTAGCTCTTCAGATCCACACCTGCATCTTGTAGACGACGGAATTCACGCTTACCTTCGATCGCTTGAGTAAATTCCTCTGCCGATAGACGTAAGATTTGTACGTTATCAATCTTATTGGCGGCGATGTTGTACTGTGCAGATACCACAGATGGCTTCGCTAGCTCAGTTGCCAGTACGCGGTCGAAATTCTGTGCCAACGCCAGCGAGAAGTTACCGTTACCACAGTAAAGCTCTAGTAGGTCGCCAGTGCTTTCTTGGGTACAGTCGACCGCCCATTCCAGCATCTTCTCTGCGACTTTGCCGTTCGGCTGAGTGAAGCTGTTCTCTACTTGTTGGTAGATGTAGCTTTGACCATTTACATCGAGCTTCTCGATAACGTAGTCTCGGTCTAGGACAATCTTCATCTTACGAGCGCGACCAATGATGTTTAGGTTAAAGCCTTCATCATTTAAACGCTGTTTAAGGGCTTTCGCGTTTTCAATCCACTCTTCATCAAGTTGGCGATGGTAAAGGAGTGAGACCAGAATCTCACCACTTAGCGTCGATAGGAAATCCACTTGGAACAGTTTACGACGTAGTGAGTCGTTGTCTTTCATCGCTTCAACCAATAGCGGCATCAGGTCGTTGATCAGACGGCTTGCTGCAGGGAATTGGTCAACACGGTACTTCTCACGAGTTTCTTGGTTGAACATGATGTAGTAAAGATCTTCGCCTTCATGCCAAACACGGAACTCAGCACGCATGCGGTAGTGCTGCTCTGGTGATTCAAACACTTCCAGTTCTGGCATGTTGTATGGCGCGAACATATCCGTGAGACGTTCGACTTTTTCAGCCAGTTGTTCTTGGTAGCGTTGTGGGTTTACATCAAGAGTAGCCATGATCTTACCTTTTATGGTGCATTCAATTTAAGAGCGCAGATTTTATTCAATCTCAATAGGATGTCCAGTTTTGTACTGGAATTGATTTAAAGATAGTGCGTACAGGCAGAGTAGAAAGCAAAATCAATCAAAACGTTACAACTTCTAAGGGCAATATTGGCTGGACAAATAATCAATAGCTGAATAATATTTGCCTCAAGTTGGTGCTATCTAGCAATCTAGATGGCTGAAATGGGAATCTGGTGTGAATCCAGAACTGACGCGCAGCGGTAAAAGAGAACGAACGCTCATCAGACACTGCATTAGTTTATGTGGGAAGTCGAGCAAGTAGGCGGTACACCCGTGCTCTTGAGTCCGAATACCTGCCAACAACTGAGCCACAGCACTGGACTGTCATGATGACAGGGCTCGGAAGGAATTACGCGATTTAGGACAATACAATGAGAAAATCCGCACTGGCGATCACTTTGGCATCGCTGCTTTCACCTGTCTCTTATCTACAGGCCCAAGAAACCTCCACTGACGAAACCATCGTTGTTACGGCAAACCGTTTTGAGCAAGCCGAAAGCCGTACGTTGGCAGATGTCGAAGTAGTTACTCGACAAGACATCGATCGCATTCAAGCGAAAACCCTACCAGATGTATTGCGTCGCCTTACCGGGATTCAAGTTTCACAAAATGGTGGTCGTGGTCAGCTAGCGTCTTTATTTGTTCGTGGAACCAGTTCCGACCAAGTTTTAGTACTGGTTGATGGCGTACGTTTTGCACGAGCAGCGAAGGGCGCTGTGGACTTTAACCAAATCCCGCTTACTTACGTTCAACGTATTGAGTACGTGCGTGGTGCGCGTGCGTCACTTTACGGCTCAGAAGCGATTGGTGGCGTGATCAATATCATCACCATTGCGCGTGCTGACGAAGAAGGAACGAAGTTAAGTGCGGGTTTAGGCAGCTTAGATTACCAGGAATTGAGTGTGGCATCTGGTATTAAAGTCACAGAGAGCGGCCAGCTAAATATCGCGCTTGGTAGTGAAAGTGATGATGGTTATAACGTTCGTCCTGTACCGGGAGTTAATGACGGTGATCGCCATGGCTTTGATACAAAGAATGGTCTGCTAGGTTACGTGCATAACTTCAATGATCAGTGGTCTGCATTTGGTAACCTACGTGCTTACGAAAATGTTTATCAATATGACAGCAGCTACGGCAGTCGCGGTTACTACGAAGCAGAAAAAGACGATCTTTCTGTCACTCTGGGCGGTAAGTATCAGTCTGATAATGTAATGTCAGAACTACAAGTAACGGCACAGAAACAGAAGTCTTGGAACTATGAGCAAGCAAAAGGCAAACACTCAGGTACTAAAGATGAACTTGAGCAGCAGAATGTACAGTGGACCAACAGTTACTTGCTAAACAACAATACGACGTTGGCTGGTGGTATTGATTGGCGTAATGAGTCTTATAAAGACAAGAGTGCGAATAAAACGTTTGATCGTACCAATGGCGCTCTGTTTGGTATGGCAACGACTAGTATTGATAAAGCAATGCTTGAGGGCAGTGCTCGCCTTGATGATAACGAAGAATACGGTAGTGAGTTCACTTACAGTTTAGCGGCTGGTTACCAATTTGTGCCAGAGTTTGGGGTTAAAGCTTCTTTTGGTACTGCGTTTAAGGCTCCAAACCTATATCAACAGTATGACCCAACATACGGTGAGAAAGATCTGAAGCCGGAAGAGTCAGATGCTTGGGAGCTAGCATTCAGCGGTGATGTCCAAGGCGTTTTTTGGTCCGTCACGGGTTATGACTATAAAATCACGAATCTTATCGATTACCATCCAACCACATACAAATATTTGAATGTCGATGGTGAAACACATATCCAAGGTGTGGAGCTTGTTGCTGAGTTTGATACAGGGATTGTGCAGCACCAGTTGAGTGCAGATTACAAAGATGCTGAAGACGATAAAGGGCATCAGTTGCAGCGCCGCGCTAAAGAAATGTATAAGTGGAATGCTTTAGTGAGCTTCGATAAAGTGGATTGGTCGGTTAGCTATCAGTACGTCGGTAAGCGTCCAGATGTGGATTACAGCACTTGGCCTTCACAAGATATTACGCTTTCTTCTTACTCGTTGGTTGATACGGCGGTGACTTACTATCCGAATGAGTCGACCTCTATTAGCGCTCGTATCGATAATCTACTTGATGAAGAGTATGAGATGGCAAAAGGTTACCCTGCTGCAGAGCGAGCGTACTATCTCAACGTTGGCTACGAATTCTAATCGTGAATGAGCACAAACCGCCTTCGGGCGGTTTTTAATATTTTGTGGTGGAAAATCGAATGAAGAAACCCAAGCGAGTGGTGATCAGTTGGTCCAGCGGTAAAGATTCGACATTAACGCTTGAGCGCCTTAACGAGAATCCAAATTATCAAGTTGTCGGTTTGTACACGACTTACGTAGGGAAAGAAGTCCCTTTCCAAGCAACTCCGCTTGAAGTCGTACAAATGCAAGCAGACTTACTTGCGCTTCCGCTCATTACTATCGAGCTACCTGAAGTCTTTCCAAGTAACGACATTTATCAATCGACCATCGTTAATGCATTACAAAGTAGTGGTCTGAATATAGAAGCTGTCGCATTTGGTGATATGTTTTGTAATGGCATTGCCGATTACCGACGCAGCTATATTGAACCTGTTGGCTGGGAATGCGTCTTTCCTCTATTAGGGGAGAGCAGCGAAAAACTAGCGATGGAAATCATAGAGCGTGGTATTCAAACTATGTTAATCACCATCGACGGAAGAGTTCTCCCTCCAGAATGGTGTGGTCGCTGGTATGACAAAGCCCTAATAGAGTCATTACCAAGTCAAATTGATCCCTGTGGGGAAAATGGTGAATTTCACACATTGGTTACGTCTTCGCCATCTTTTCAAGGACATATCGAGTTGACGGAGCGAGATGTAGAATCTGGAGATAGATTCAGCCATCAAAGATACCATGCTAAAGCATTGCCAAAACAAATCTACGCAGTATGATCGCAACGTTTCTGTTCTTTAGGTAAGACTCGTGCGAGTAGCAAGTAAGAAAAAAGTCCTAGTTTTTGACTCTGGTGTTGGTGGTCTTTCTGTATTCCAAGAGATACATCGCCTATTGCCCCAGTTAGACTACTTATACTTATTCGATAATCAGGCTTACCCTTATGGTGAACTCGATCAGGCTGTACTCATTTCACGAGTTAACCAACTGGTCTCTTCATTAGTCGAAGAACACCAAGTCGACGTTGTTGTCATTGCTTGCAACACGGCGAGCACCATAGTGCTTCCTTCCTTACGCGAAAATTTATCGATTCCCGTTGTTGGTGTTGTCCCTGCGATTAAACCCGCATCGCTTTTAGCATCAAAAGGGGTAGGGCTGATCGCCACTCCGGCGACAGTAACACGCCAATATACTCACGAGTTAATACGGGACTTTGCGCAAGGCAAACCAGTTGAGCTGGTGGGATCAACTCGCTTGGTAGATATGGCCGAAGAGAAGTTGCGAGGCAACAGCGTTTCTCTCGACGAACTGACAAATATCCTGCTTCCCCTTCGCGATAAAGTCGATGTTGCGGTGCTCGGTTGTACTCACTTCCCTTTAATCAAAGAGGAGATTCATCAAGCTTTGGGTGGGGACGTTACTTTAATTGATTCAGGCGCAGCGATTGCACGTCGAGTAAAAGCATTGCTATTAAGTGATGAAATTGAGGATACAGAAGAGGGAAGTAAGTCGATTTATGCCAGTGCAACTCCTTGGCAGGAAGATGCACTGAACATTTGTTTAAAGAAGCTAGGTTTTAATCCTGTTCAGGTTTACCGCCATCCGGATGTTTAGGATCGTTCGCAATTCTCACTTTTAGCGTTCTCTCCATATATTCCTTTTCATTAAGTTTAGCGATAGCTGGCTTGGCATCTGCCGCAGCCATCACTACAAAACCAAACCCTCTTCTTTTTCCAGTGCGCTTATCTTTCATTAAGCGTACTGCATAGACCTGTCCATATTCAGCAAACAAATCGCGAACATGACTCTCATTGGCCTTATAAGGAAGGTTGCCGACATACAGCGTTTTAGTTGAAGGATCAGGATCCGAAGATTGAAGAATAGGTGTTTTGCTAGAAAATGAAAAAAGAAAAGCAGTAGCGATAACACCAATGAGGAAGCTCAAGGCTGGTGGGATGATGAATTGAGAGAAGATGATTCCCCCAACGATGGCCAGCCCAACACATAAAATCAGATTTTTTTTAGACGTCATTTTAATTACTACACATAGTGATAAAGAGATCGATTGTCCATTAACAGAATAGACACATGAATCTTACGTATATGGTTGGTGTTTTTCCAACCAATTGCTGTGATATGTCTCAAATGTGACGAAGAAATATGCAAATATCGCACTTTTGGATAATTTGTGACCGGTTGGTTTTTTATTTGCAAAAAACGCTTGTACTAATTTCTCAACCCCCTATACTGCGCATCCACCGACACGGAGTGAGACGAAAGTCACACAGCGAGTCGAGAAGAGAGAAAAAAGAATTTGAAAAAAATGCTTGACTCTCTCACGGTGTGAAGTAAGATACGCACCCCTAACGACGAGCAACTAAGTTGCTGAAAACGTTAGAAAAGCTCTTTAAAAATAAGAACCTATCAATCTGTGTGGGCACTCGTTGATGATAATCCAATTCGATACCTTGGTATCAAATTAGGTTTCAATGATACGAAGTGACCATTGAATCTTCGGATTCAGCACAGTCAATTCAAACATTACTTATGTAATGT
>NZ_JAWOWL010000038.1:0-52889 GCF_033340395.1 Vibrio sp. 1159
AATGAACAAAACACTTCTTGCGTTACTTGTTACCTGCTCAGTTTCGGTATCTGCGGCTCCTTATGTAGGTCTGGAATATGGACTAGGCACCACTGACCATGATTTGGAACCTCACTTTTCAACTGACAACGTAACACTCAACCCTGAGCTTGAAGACGGTATTTTCTCAGGCTTTGTCGGTTACGCATTTAATGACAACTGGGCATTGGAACTGGGTTACAGCCAGTTTGACCTTGATGATAGTCGTTCAAAAAACCTAGGTATCAAGTCAATCGATGGCAAAGATTACCATCATGAAATGGATTGGGATGCGTCAATCAAAGCCAAGCAAGTGTCGTTGGCTCCTGTGTTTAACTATGCATTAAATGATAAATGGACAACAAAATTCAAAGCGGGTCTAACGTACACGGAATACAACGCCAAGGTTTCTAAACATCAAGAATACGAACTTGTCACGAACGACGATGTGGAAATGACCAACACGCTTTTCCATAGCTCGGAGAAAAGCAACGAGTTAGGCGCAATGTTCTCTGTGGGCGCGGAATACCAAGTGTTGCCAAAGCTCACCATTGGCGCAAACGCTAAATACCAACTAGACAGCTACGCAAACACTGCATCCTTTAACGTAGGCACAACTTATTACTTCTAATATAAGGAGATGATAATGAAAAGAGTATTTTTAACATCCATGCTTGCCCTACTTTCAAGCTCGGCTTTCGCCGCGTTTAATGGTCCAGAAGTCAGTGCAATCAATACGGTGAAAGAGGCGCGCAACGCAACCGACGACAGCGCTGTAGTGCTAACCGGGCATATTGTTCAATCATTTGGTAACGAGACTTACTTGTTCAAAGACAACACTGGTGAGATCGAAGTAGAGATCGATAACGAAGATTGGATGGGTCAAGAAGTGACACCAAAAGATACCGTAATGATTCGAGGAGAGGTTGACGCAGATTGGACAACTACGCAGATAGACGTTGAGACAATTCAAAAACGTTAAGAAGCTGACTGATACCTCAACACAAATAACACAGCCACATTTTAGTGGCTGTGTTACGCAATAATCATGGAAAACGCTCGTTTAGCTAGTCAAGCAAGGGCAATCTTGCGGTACGACTAACCGTATACTCTTAGGCTGAACATCAAATCTAATGGTTCTCGAATGAAAAGGTTCTCCATCTAAATTAAGAGGCAATGGATTCGGGAAGTCTATCTCTAACCAGCTTGCTCTTGTGTACTTCACAAACTCTCCTTTCTCACTCGGGTTATTGATCTCGTCGATTACTTTAGGCAGCTCATGAGGTAAAAATGGGCGCACCAATGTTAGATCCATCAGCCCATCATTAATCACCGCTTTTGGAGCTAACTCTTGCCCACCTCCAGCAAGGCGCCCATTACAAAACGCACCGAGCAACATTTCTCCCTGATACGCACCACCTTCAATCGTTATTGTTCCGTCATATGGTTTAAAGCCAAGTGCTTTTACAACACCAGTTAGCGTGTAAGCTCCGCCGCCAAGAAAGTTTTTGAGTTCAACAGGCGTTTCTGCTGTAACTTCTGCGCCAAACCCTGCTGTTGCCACGTTAATAAAGCAGCGATCGTTCGCTTTGACGCAATCGACCAAAGCGGACTGCCCCTCAACAGCAAGAGATAAAGACGCCTTAATGGAATTAGGTACTTGAATAGCGGTAGCAAAGTCATTGGCGGTACCAAGGGGAATAATGGCTAACTCAGGGCGTTTTTCTTTGTCAATTTGAATAATCGCAGAAGCCGCCTCATTGACGGTCCCATCGCCACCAGCGACAACAATACGTTCAATGCCTTCAGCAACCGCTTCTTTTACTAGCCGTGGCATGTCTTGAGATTCCCACGTCACACGCACCTGTACGTCGATGCCTTTGTCTCTCATTTTCATGATTGCATCTCTTAACTCTGGATTCCCAGCTTTTTTTCCGTTAAGGATGGCACGTATTGTCTTTTTCATTGCACTTCCTATTGGTTGATGACTTTTCCTGCTTGCCTAATCTGTGAACGCAACCACTGATGGGCGCTGTCGTTTGTGCGACTAGGATGCCAGATTGTGCAAAGCTCATACATTTGTTCATCAAATGGCATTGATAAAGATTTAACATGATAGGTGTTATTGAACAAGTTGATCATCGACTCTGGCATTAAACCAATGTATTCACTACCACAAATAATTGGGAGCATTTCTAGTACGCCTGAGGCTCGATACTTAATCTTTCTCTTATCCAAGTCGACAATGTCATCGGCGTTTAACAAGCTCTTACGACTCTGCCACTGCGAAACCACTACGTGTTCTTCTTCAAAAAATTGTTCAGCCGTAATCTCGTCATTCAGGCGTGGATGCGCTTCGCTACATACCACCACCAAACGCTCCGTAAGTACAGTTTCCAGTTTTAGCACCGTTCTTGCTCTTGGTGTGATATCAATGATCAAATCGTATCGTTGTAACCTCAGATCACTTTCAAAATCTTCCGTAAAAAGCGGATGTACTTCTAATGCAACATTTGGCGCCGACACACGGATTTGTTTCATGACTTGAGGTAGCAACTCAAAGCTTGCAACGGACACACAGGCAATAGAAAACACTCTATTCGACACTTTAGGGTCAAACTCACTAGAGGCCGATAATGTCGAAGTGAAATTTTGTACTGAAGCTAGAAGAGCAGGATAAATATCCATCGCGAACGAGGTAGGCTCGACACCTTTAACGCAACGATGAAACAATGGATCATCGTAGATATCACGTAGCCTTGCTAGCGCTTTACTCACCGCAGGCTGGGTGATGTTTAAACGCGCCGCCGCCCGAGACAAGTTACGCTCTTCATAGATGGCAGTGAAAATGGGAATAAGATTAAGGTCGGTCGGTTTCATGCTATTAAATTTTCGAAAGTCATTTCTCTATCTTATCTCTAACAACATGATTTTTCGCGTAACAACGTATGAAAAATGAGCGGGATGGCTTATTTTAATGAGTTTTAACTCAATTTTGACGCATTTCATTCACCACATAAACTGGCATCACTGTGCAACATAAAGCTTGGATTAGGCTTTGCCTAAGTAAGGGGTAAGAAACTCGCAGACTTCCTCTCCACATAAACCCGTTTCTACCTCTATACCTGCTTGTTTTAGAATCTCGATACCTCGGCCACTGTTGCGCGGGTCGGGGTCCAATATGGCTACGACGACTTTGCTTATGCCGGATTTGACTAATGTCACCGCGCAAGCTGGCGTGCGACCAACAAACGAACACGGTTCCAGCGTAACGTATGCGGTCACCGATTCTAACGAGCCTTGATACGCATTCAGCGCTTCCACTTCCGCGTGATTGCCACCAATCGCTTGAGTATGCCCTTCAGAAACGATTTGATTGTCTTTCACTAACACGCAACCAACCGGCGGGTTGGGTTGACATTCAGGAAGCGCATTTTTGGACACTTCCAATGCGCGGCGCATAAACTCTTGGCTCATTTGAACTCTATTCTCTAATAAAAACGAGGCGCTATATTAGCGCCCCGTTTTATTCATTGCCATCTCTTCCAATGACTTTGTCCAGTTCTGGTAACGCTCGCGGAATACGGAATTTAAAGCGTTTTTGTTTGGTCTGGATTTTGCGCCACATCGACTTCATTAAATAAGCGCTATTTTCACCACTTTGCATTCGCGACGCACTTTTTTGCCACGATTCACTCGTATCGGCTTTGGTCATTTCCAGCTCTGCCGTATTTAAACGCAATTGTTTGTACAATATGGTCCTTGCTTCAGACCAACGTTTAGCCTTTAACAAACGGTGGAACGTCAACCATGCTGGTGTCGGTCTGTTGCGGTAGTAACGTTTAATGGCTACCAATGAAATAATCACAAAACCCAGCAATACAAGCGTGGAAACAATCCATGCAAAGTACGTTCTGATGAAGGACTTCAACGTGTGCTTCGCGGCAAAAGTTTTGCCCTCTAACATCACCGTTTCCACTTGCTGAGTCTTACTGTTCCACCAAAGGAACTCATAATCTGGCAGGGTTAATTCACCACCTTGTTGAATCACGTACACACTCTCTTCTGTGCGTGTTGACTGGTAATCGCCACGTGTTTGCGTATCTGTCAGACGGTGAGGTTGAGGGTACGCTTGGTAACGGGTTGTTGATTCTCCTTTCAACAAGTCTGGTAGCAATACAGATAGTGAATCTTGAGCCGAAATGGTGATTTTACGCGTGATTGCATCCCCAACTTTGAGTGACTCAGTGGAGGTATCCCACTCTTGCTTTACCTCTACATCTGTTGCAGAAAACCAAGGTGTCTCACCACTCAGCAGGCCCGATGGCAATACGGTTTTGAACTTAATCGGCTGCGTGTAAAGTGTGCCTGACACCTTCTCGCCGTCCGGTGCAGACACCTGAACGCCCACTGCGACAGGTGGAATCACAAAATCACCAGAAGCTTGAGGATACAAAGTCACTTCCCAGCGTTGACGCGACCAAGTTTGCCCCTCTTTTTGCTCAGTAAAGTTGGTTGCTAGTTGATTACGCTGTTTGGCGATAACATTGGGTATTTCAATATTGCCAATTCTCGTACCACCCGTAAACCAACGCGGCGTTGCCACTTCGATGGTTAAAATAACTTGCTCATTGACGCTAAAACTTGGTGTTTTCCGCTTCTCTCCAGCCGTTGGTTGTTGACCAATCCACGCTTGTAACTCAACACCATGCTCTCGTTGAACGTCACGAATATCTTGAGCCAACACACTACTGCTCAGGAGGAAACCGAAACAGGTAACTAACCACAAGGGTAAAGCAAAGGGCGTAAAACGGTGGCTTTTCATCATTGCACCGCCTCCTCTGTATTTTCGTTCGCAGTAGAGGTTGATTCTCCGGTTTCTATTGAACGCAATTGAATCTGAAACTTCGCATTTAAGAAGTATTTAGGATCCGCTTCGACTCGCTTTAACCATTTGTCGGCTAATTCTTGGCTACCTAAGATGTCGTCTGCACTTAACGTCTCTTTAATCATCAACTCCGCTGACGTTTTTTCATCCGCCCCTTCTGCGGTTTGAGGGTTATCGCCTAGCTCGGTTGATGCTTCTTGCTCTGTTCCTGCCTGACTCTCACTCATCCGGTTGATGTCCTCTACAATACCACCAATCACTTTCAAGTTATGCTCAACATCCGGTCTTAGCCTCTCGCTCAACGTTGGCTTGTTGGCTAGGGATTTTAACAAGTCACGTGCAGCCAAATATTCACGCTGACGCGCCAATGCACTCGCCGCATTATAAAGACCGTAATCTCGAACCTCTTCGGACGGGTCGTTTTGCATCTCCAAAAACGCACTGTGCGCGAGTTCAAACTCGCTAGCGTAGTAGTACGCCGTACCTTTGCGTAATGGATCGACAAAGTGTTTCGCGGCTTCTAAATACGCTTGTTTGTTGAACAAACGCTGTCCTTGTTGATCTGGCGTTAGCCACAAATCCCACCACCATTGCGCCACCTTGTCGAAAGCCGTCACTTTTTGCACAACTTGTGGCTGCTCGGCTTTAACTGAAATGTTCTCGGCCATTGCACTGGTTGGCATCAATAACGTGCCGCTCATCATTACAATCACGCACCACTGCACTAACCACCCTTTTCTAAACCACAGCATCATGATCAGCGCGATTGGGAACAGAAGTTGATACCCCATGTCTTTCCAAGGCATTGAAGATTCGCCATTAAGCTGCATATTGCGCTCAACGTATCGGTTCAGTTGCTCGATATCACTGTTATCGACGGTCACTTCCACCAATCGACCGTTGGTCTGGCTGGCCAGTTTTTGTAGAGAATCCAAATCCATTGGGTTGTTACTCACAATGTCAGCGTTCCCTGCCGCAAGAATTAACAGTTGATAAGGTTTGCCCGAGAAATACGCTTGGTATTGCTCAATCGTGGCCGGGTTCACGCCGTCGCTCACCAACAGAACGGTGGAGCCTGGTTGACCTTGCAATTGTTGATCAATTAACGGCAAGGCTTTTTCGGCAAGCTTACCTTGCACGGGCATAATTTCTGGCGTAATGGCCGCCAAAAATGGGTCAAATACTTTGCTGTCTTGAGTTATAGGCATCGCCACATGAGCACTACCCGCGAACACGACTAAACCCGTTTTTCCGCCTTTTCGCGCAACTAACAAATCGCGTATTTTCTGTTTGGAACGCTCAAGGCGGCTTGGTGGGAGATCTTTTTGCAGCATCGATTCGCTGTTATCAAGCACCACCAGCAGAGAGGCTTTATCTTCGCCAAAGGGGGAAGATTCACGTTGCCACGTTGGGCCTGCACAAATCACAATGGCGATGAACACAATCAGCATCAAGAGCTTAAGCGGCAGTTGCTTACGCCAACCTCGCTCACCTATCGTCAAAGCATTGCGTAAATGTTCGGGCAGAATATCCTTCCAGCTTGGCTTGCTTTCTTCTCGCCAGCGTAACCACACCAAGAAAAACATGGGGACCAAAGCCAGTAACCACAGTGGTCGAATAAAATGAAACTGCGTAAAGAATTGCGTCCAACTAAGAGAATCAAACATCGCTCTCTCCTAATGATGATCGTGTAACAGCCCTTCTTTTAAGTGTTGCGACGCTGAACGCGAGCAAATGCATGATGACCACTAACGCCATCAAGTAATGATGAAGGCTTTGTTTTGGGCGGTATGTGGTGCTTTCGTAAAGTTGAGGTTCCAGTTTGCCTATTTCGTCGTAGGCAGCCGATAGTTCATCACGGTTGAGTGCTTCAAACGCTTCACCGCCGGATTCTTTCGCAATGCGATGAATCGTGTCCATATCCAACGCGGTTTCACCTATCGTTTCCGGATCGCCCATCGCAATGACGTGTACTCTCACGCCTTTGGCTTTCGCAACTTTCGCCGCATCAATCGGTTCAACAAAACTGCCCGTGTCGTTACCATCGGTTAATACAATCGCGACTTTTTCACGGTTTTGATCTTGTTCTAAAGCACCACGCGACTTATCGCTTTGCTCAAAAACTTTAATCGCTAAGCCAATCGCATCACCAAGATGGGTACTCTGCCCTGCCATTGCCACATCGGTTTGGTTAAGCAGTTCGAGCCACACTTTTTGGTCTGCGGTAAATGGCGTTTGCACGAAAGCAGCATCACCAAAAAGCACCAAGCCTAATCGGTCACCTTTACGAGACTGAACAAACTCCGACAGCACTTCTTTTGCCGCATCAAGACGAGAAATTTTTTCGCCTGTACGTGAGGTGAAATCTGGCTCGGCCATGGAGCCCGAAAGATCCACCACCACCATCACATCGCGGCCTAAACTCTCGCGAACTTGAGGCTCGCCTAACACGGTGGGTTTTGCCATCGCACACACCACCAAAAGCCATGAAAGAATTAACGTTGCTCGTTGCCACCAACTCGGGGTCAACTGGCTTGCACCTTCTGATGGCGTCTCGCCAATCGCTTCCACCAGCTGACTAAAAAACGGCACTTTGATCGCCATTTGCTTAGTGCGATATGCGGGCACCAAGTAGTACACCACCAACGGCAAGGGCAAAACCAGAAACCACATTGGGTGAGCAAATTCAAAACCAGACAAACCAGTTAGCGATACAAGAAGATCATTCATGTTAACCTCCCTGATGTGCTTTGCGTTTCAATCGTGGTGATTTCTTTGCCGCGCTTTTTTGAGCATCACCACGGTGTTCACTCACCCAGTTTTTCGCACGAGCAATTAGCGTTACACGATCTTCGTTGGTTAGCGTAACGCTTGGGTCAACAATACTTTGTAGCCAGCACTTTGAAAGCTCATCGTTAAAAACCATTTGCGAGTTTGCTTGAGAATCTTCGGTTTGCGGATACAGCGCATCGAGCTTGCGCAGAAAGGCGGTATCAAACAATTTCGCGTTGCGGCTATCAATATGAATCAGCACTACTTTAAGCACCGAGAACAATGCTTTAGGCATATCTTTGTCGCTCGATTTGATTTGCGAAATCGCCATTAGAGCTTCTTTTCGGTAACGATTATGCCACCATTGCCGAGCCAATCGATATACGACGTACACCAATGCAATGAGCACAACCGCCGCTAAAATTTTCCAGCCAATAGTTTGCGGGTACCAACTCACGCTAGATGGTACGGCCACATCATGCAGCTCTCTGAGTATGTAGGTACTCGGAGGCGTAGGAAGATCACTCATTTAACGCCCTCCTACCAGTTTTTGAAATTGTTTAATGTGCTCGCCTGTCGTATCGAGTTCGATGTGCGGAAGGTGTTTCATCGCCATAAGTTGAGAGAGTGATTGACGCTGTAAGCTAGTTCGAGCCTCAAGCTTTGCGCTCGCAGCTTCTACCTTTGCTTTGCTGTCTAAGTTGAGTTGATACGGCCCATCACCAACCACCCATTTCGATTTTGCCAAATCGTCCGGTAACGTTTGTTCTAATGGGTCACTAACCATCACTGCGAGAACATCATTGTGCTGTTGCAGCTGTTTAAGGTGATCAAGATGGTGCTCCTCGCAGTCGCTCCAGTCGCTGATAAAAATCAAAGTGGATTGCTTGAGCTTCATACGTTTAATGAGCTCAATCCATTGACTGAACGTTACTTTTTCGGAATTGCGGGAGTCCACATTGAGCGATTGATTGGCTTTAGCGAGACGTTTAAGTTGCGCCAGAAGATCGTTTTGCGAACGCTGTGCCTTGCTGTGAAACAACGCCTGCTGGGATGCGATGACAAAACCGACTCGGTCGCCATCTTTTAATACTCGCCACCCACACATCGCTGCGATCTCTGCCGCGACAACCGATTTCATTACTTGCGTCGAAGCAAAAAACATTGTGCTTCTCTGGTCGACACACACGATTACGTTGCGATCTTTTTCTTCTGTATAACTGCGTACGTGCGGCTTACCCGTACGCATCGTAACTTTCCAATCAAGGTTACGAATATCGTCACCTAATTGGTAATGACGCAGCTCTTCGAAGTTCAATCCACGACCGCGAAACAGCGAATTGTGTCGACCAGAGAGTACACTACCCGCTTTTAGGTGAGGAAGTAAACTGAATGATTCTGCTTGTGCTTGCAGACGTACTAAACGAGCGTAATCGCAGTACAAACGGGGATCCATCCCCTGTGATTTTGGCGCAAGAGTTGGCTTAGCCATAATGCCTCCCACTTATCCAATTTCTACACAATCTAGCAGCTCTTGCACGACTCGTTGGTGATCGACTCCGTCTGCTAGTGCATCGTAGGTCAAAGAAAAACGGTGGCCCAATACAGACGGAACCATGGCACGCACATCGTCAGGAGTCACATGGTCACGTCCTTGCATCCACGCATACGCACGAGCGCACTTGTCGAGAGCGATGGAAGCACGAGGACTAGAGCCAATCTCAATCCATTTTGCTAAGTTTGAATCAGCATAACGCTCTGGCTTACGAGTCGCCATCACTAACGCAACGATGTAGTTTTCCACTAGGTCTGATACCACGATGTTTGGTAACTGACGGCGCGCTTCTAGCACCACGTCTGGCTCGATGTGTTTTGGCGTAATAATTTCGCTGCTGGTTTCCGCACCCAATTCTTCACTGCGCACCAAACGAATGATGTCACGTTCTGCGTCATCTTCTGGATAATCGACGGTAACCTTCATGATAAAGCGGTCCATTTGCGCTTCTGGCAGTGGGTACGTGCCCTCTTGCTCTACTGGGTTTTGCGTTGCAAGCACCATAAATAAGTCTGGCAATACGTGAGTTTTATCGCCTACTGTGATTGTGCCTTCGGCCATGGCTTCAAGCAGTGCCGCTTGTACTTTGGCAGGTGCACGGTTGACCTCATCAGCAAGTACAATGCTGTTAAAAATGGGCCCAGGTTGAAAGTGGAGTTGCGGCTTACCATCCAGCTCTTGATAAACCTCAGTACCCGTCACGTCAGATGGTAAAAGATCCGGCGTAAACTGGATTCGACCAAAACTGGTGTTTAACAAGTTCGCCAACGATTTTACGGAACGTGTTTTTGCCGTTCCCGGTAAACCTTCTAGCAGAATATGCCCATTTGTTAATAACCCGATGACTAAAGCTCGAACCACGTGGCTTTGTCCAATGACGCTTTTTTCTGTTTGTTCGATGAGTTCTTTTATCGCTTGTTGTGCGTGGTTCATAGGATACCTTTTCAATGGTTTAAGCCGTCTTTTCGATAGTTAAGTATAAGAACAAATGAAATAACTTAAGGTTATATTCACTATGTTATCTTTGCGGTTCTTGAGATTGGAGAAGTTGTGCAAGACCAACCAACATCGGTAACGCATAATCAAAGAACATTTTGATTCCCGAACACAAATAGTTTAGACCACTCTCACCATTCGGCGTTTTGATCAAACGGTTTTTTGGGCACTCACCCCAACAATAAGGCAAGTAAGGGCATTGCTTACAATACGTCGGCAATGAATCGCGTTTTGCCATGCCAAAAGTATATTGTCTTGTAGAGAAGGCCATTTCATTCAGTGAGTGTTCATGAATGTTGGCGAGTTTGTATTCTGGATACACATAGTGGTCGCAACTGAACACGTCGCCATTGTGCTCAATCGCCAACCCTTTGCCACAAAACTCCGCCGTCACGCAAAGCTGAGACGGTTTCTCCATTACTTGCGCCACCGCGGTTTCAAACAGATTAACCAGCACACGGCCAAGATCGTTATTCACCCACTCTTCAAAGGTCGCCATTAAAAAGCGTCCCCAGTCTTCAGGATCGACTGACCAATCCGTTACAATCGACATTGGATGCCCCGGTTTAGCCAGATCACTGCCTTTGGTTGGGATCATCTGTTCGTTCCAAAACTGCGGCGCGGTTGTTTGGAAGTTGTTGGCTTCTACCACCGGCGCAAACTGAATATAAGTCACACCCAATTCTTGGGTTAAAAATCGATATACTTCGAGCGGGTATTTCGCATTGTGACGATTCACCGTGACCAACGCGTTGAATTTCACGCCATGCGCTTTGAGCTTATCTACCGCTTTCATCACGAGATCAAACGTTGGCTTACCGCTGCGGGTTTTGCGATATTTGTCGTGCAGCTCTCGTGGTCCATCAATCGACAAGCCAACTAGGAAGTTGTGCTCTTTTAAAAACGCACACCACTCATCGTTTAGCAAAATGCCGTTGGTCTGAAGGTCGTTTTCAATGCGAACGCCTTTCGGCTGATATTTCTTTTGCAAAGCTACGACATTGCGGAAATAGTCCAACCCAAGCAGCGTCGGCTCCCCGCCCTGCCATGAGAATACAATTTCTTCGCCATCCTGACTTTCGATATAGCTTTTCACGAACGCTTCCAGTGTTGCGTCGTCCATTTTTGGCTGCTTTTCTTGGTGCAGTAGATTTTCTTTATGCAGATAAAAGCAGTACTGACAATCGATGTTGCACTTTGCTCCGCCTGGCTTTGCCATCACATGGAATCGACGGTCATACGCGCCCAGAACAGGCGCTTTAGACGCCGTTTTAAGAGGAACAATAGGCATGGTAGTAGAATGGCGAGGGGAAATCTTACTCATACGTTTCTCACTATTACATATACCCAAATAACCTCGTGAGCGCTGTACAGCAAAAGTGAAGCTATTTGGGTATATAGCGCTCCAAAAAGCGCTATATAATCTTAATTTACTTAGAAGACTTAGGTACGAACGAACCTGCTTCCATACGAGGCGGGAATTCTTTGAATGTACCCATCACCTCTTTCACTGTATCCATTGCTGGCATCATTAAGAATGAACGCTCGTACATCCAACGAGAATAACCCATGCCTTGATCGCCTCGTTCAAATGGATCAATGCTCAAGTCAAAGATCAGTGGCACACGAAGTTTAGTGAACGGCTTACGCCATACATCCATACCCGTTTCATTCTCTTGAATCATAAAGTGGAACTTGTACTTTCCTTGGCGCAATGCCACAAGATCGCCGTCGTCGCTCCAGTAAACGAACTCATTTCGTGCGGATTTGTCTGACTTACCCGTTAAATATGGCAGTTGGTTGTAACCGTCTAGGTGAACTTTGTAGTCCATATCGCCAACTTTTTTGCCTTTTAGCAGTTCGTCTTTAACTTTGGTATCACCTGCCGCAGCAACTAGTGTCGGGAAAAAGTCCTCTAATGACATCATGCCGTTGAATGTTTTACCTGCCTCAATTTTTCCAGGCCATTTAATCAACATTGGCACACGGAAACTCCCTTCCCAGCCAGTGTTTTTCTCTGAGCGGAACGGTGTCATCCCTGCATCCGGCCACAAATCCACCATAGGGCCGTTGTCAGTGGTGTAAACAATGATTGTATTGTCATCCACACCTAACTCTTTGATCTTGTTAAGTAGCTGACCGATTTGGTCATCGTGCTGCTTAACACCATCCGCGTAGAAACCGGCACCTGTTTTACCTTGGTATTCTTCAGGAACATGCGTGAAGTTGTGCATGCGAGTGGTGTTAAACCAAGTAAAGAACGGCTTGTCCGCTTTTACTTGTTTTTCTATGAAGCTCTCAGCGGCATCAAGAAACTCACCATCAACATTTTCCATACGCTTACGCGTTAGTGGACCGGTATCTTCGATTTTGCCGTCAGCGTAAGAATGGATAACGCCACGAGGGCCAAATTTCTTCTTGAACTCCGGATCTTTAGGGTAATCCACGTTCTCTGGCTCTTCTTCTGCGTTCAAGTGGTATAGGTTGCCGAAGAATTCATCAAAACCGTGGTTGGTAGGAAGATGCTCGTCTCGGTCACCTAAATGGTTCTTACCAAATTGTCCGGTTGCGTAACCCATTTGTTTAAGCACGGTTGCAATCGTCGGATCTTTTTCCGAGATACCTTCCGGAGCGCCTGGTAAGCCCACTTTTGATAGACCTGTACGTTTTGGCATTTGACCAGTGATGAATGCAGAACGGCCTGCTGTCGAGCTTTGCTGTGCGTAGAAGTTAGTGAACTTCGCACCCTCTTTAGCAATGCTATCGATGTTTGGCGTGTTGTACGCCATCATGCCTTGGTTGTAGGTACTAAGGTTCCAGTAACCAACATCATCACCAAAGATGACAAGAATGTTGGGTTTGTCCGCTGCATGTGCAACTGCAGATGCAGCGCCCAAAGCTAACGTACATGCGTTAAGTACGAGTTTTTTACTGCTCGTTTTGGTCGCATTTTTCATATTATCTCCAAGAGTTCGCTAGTGCGTAAAAAATGGTATTCGCTTTTCAATACCATTGTTGATATAAGATAAAGCACTAATTTCAGGCGATAAATGCAGTCAAAATTAGTTAACCTATAAATTAAATTTATGAGTGACGTTATGGACTTGAATTTGATCCAAACTTTTCTTGTTGTTGCGGAGTTTCAATCTTATACAAAAGCCGCGGAACAATTAGGGCTTACACAACCTGCTGTGAGCGCTGCAATAAAGCGTTTAGAGCAAGTCGTAGATAAGCAATTATTCGTTAAAAAAGGACGAGGGATCGCACTAACCTCCACCGCTTATCAATTACTGCCGCAATTCCAGCAAGCGGTTAATATTATTGACAATGCGATATCTGATAAAAATCATTTTGAAGTGTGTTGTTCGGAAATTTTGTTGCACATTATGGACCCGATAAAGAACACTATTTTTTATGAATCACCACCCGAAAAATTCCTATTATTTGAGCTGTTAAGACAACAAAAAGTCGATCTAGTAATCGATACGGTGATCACAAAAGATGCAGCGTTTATTATTGAAGATGCCTATGAGGAAGAAGCCGTGGTTATCTGTCGTGAGAACCATCCCCGTGTACACGGCACGCTCACAAAAGAGCAATTTTATGAGGAAACTCACTGTTTATTTTCAGGAAAATGGAACAACATGTCGGGGTTCGAGCAACTAGCAAAGGAAACAATTCAAGAAAGAAAAGTCGACTTGATCACATCTTCGCTAGCGGGCATGGCGCTGTATGTCGCCCAAAGAGACAGTTTAGGGATCGTGTCTCAATCTTTTGCAAACAAGTGGAGCAAAGCGCTCAAACTTCAAATTTTGCCCTGCCCCATTTCGATACGCTCTATCCCTTACAAGTTCGTCTACCATAAGCGAGAGGTAAACAACCCAGCCCACATCGCTCTACGTGAAAAAATCAAAGCCAACTTAACGGCAGCCCACTACGAACCAATTTGTTTATAACTCTTGTCAATTGAAGCGTTAGGCGTTTTCGTCATCAAGCTTTCTACAAACCTGAATAGATAGAATTTTACAGATAAAAAAGAGGCTCATTTTAATGAGCCTCTTTCTATATGTGATACTTCACTTAGCTTTTCCTACTTATTTGGGTTCTCTTTTAGTTTCTCCATCACTTGATCGAGCGAGAAGCTTGCTGCTTTTTGCCTTGGTGGGAACTCTTTAAACGTTTCAAGGAATCTGCCTACGTAAGCTTGCGCAGGAACAAGCATGTAAGCACGGTCTAGCATCCAATCGTAGTAAGTGTTAGAAGTGATATCAGCCACTTCGTAAGGATCCATACGCAAGTTGAAGATCTTAGGCACACGAAGTGTGGTGAATGGTTCAGCCCAAATACGCAACGTACCTTTTGCTCGTTGCTCCATAAAGACCAGCTTCCATTTGTTATAGCGAAGTGCAGTTAAGTCTCCATCATCTGAGAAGTAAAAAATTTCTTCTCGTGGGGCCTTATCCTCTTTACCAGTCAAATATGGTAGGAAGTTATAGCCGTCTAGGTGAACTTTGAATTTCTTACCATTCGCACTATAACCTTTGAGCAATTTCTCTTTGATATTGTCATCACCCGCGGCAGCAACGAACGTTGGCATCCAGTCCATGTGATGCATGATATCATTCGAAACAGAGCCAGCTTTAATTTTACCCGGCCAACGTACCATCGCAGGAACTCGGTACGCACCTTCCCAGTTGGTATTTTTCTCTCCACGGAATGGCGTTGTACCTGCATCTGGCCACGAGTTCATGTGTGGGCCATTATCGGTGGAGTAAAAGACGATTGTGTTGTCTTTAATACCCAAATCATCCACTTTTTTCAGTAGCTGACCTACATGGTTATCATGCTCGACCATACCATCTGCATACTCGCTGATACCTGTTTTTCCAGAGTTCTCTTCTTTCACATGAGTACGGAAGTGCATACGAGTTGCGTTCCACCAGACAAAGAAAGGTTTTTCAGCCTTGACTGCACGATCCATAAAGTCGAGTGCCGCATCTAACGTCTCTTCATCCACGGTTTCCATGCGCTTGCGGGTTAGAGGTCCTGTATCCTCAATTTTGCCATCAGCGTACGAACGGATAACGCCGCGCGGACCGAACTTTTTACGAAACTCAGGATCTTTAGGATAATCGACGTTTTCTGGCTCCTCCTCGGCGTTCAAGTGATAAAGGTTGCCAAAAAATTCATCGAAGCCGTGATTAGTAGGAAGGTGCTCATCTTTATCACCTAAGTGGTTTTTACCAAATTGCCCTGTCATATAGCCCATCGGCTTCAGCATTTCGGCAATGGTTGCGTCCTCTTCCTTCAAGCCAAGATCAGCACCTGGAAGCCCCACTTTACTCAAACCTGTTCTAAGAACGGTTTGGCCCGTAATGAAAGTAGAACGGCCCGCTGTACAAGATTGCTCACCGTAATAGTCAGTGAACATCATGCCTTCTTTGGCGATACTGTCTATATTTGGTGTTTTGTACCCCATCAAGCCAAACGTGTAAGCACTGAGATTGGACTGGCCAATATCATCACCCCAAATGACGAGAATATTTGGTTTCTCTGCTGCGATACTGCTACTTGTCGCACCGATTAAAGCGGCGGCAAGAATCGCTAATCGGCGTTTAACGCCATATTTCGCTGTCATATAAACCTCTGTGTGTATTAGAAAAGTGCTTCCTGCAACAGAATGTATAGTTCACAAATAGCGGATAAGCGAATTTACTAAATGAGAACTCTTTCTATCTTTGCCTAACATTACACCGTTATTTGTAGCTAATACGCACTCCAATAGCACTTTAGTTCAGAGCGCCATCGCACCATTCATCACTACTGGTAATCTCAAGTATTAAGATTGTCTACGCATATCACAGTGCTCATAAAGTACCTGATTGCTTTTACATAAATATTAATGATAATACGTTTTACTACTATTAATAATTAAGGTACCCGTGTGCTTGACTCCAAGGTTTCAAATGGAAAAACTTCCCAATGCCAACACAACGGCGTTCACCATAATGATGAGGAGCTATTACTAGATAAGCGCACTCACTCTGTGGTACTCAATTACTTGCCAAACAAGAAATCTGTTCAGTTGACAAGCATTCAATTTAAGCTGCTGCAAACTCTCACTCACCATCAAGATCAAGTACTTAGTAAGCATTTTCTTTACGAAACAGTACTAAAACGTGAATTTACTGAACATGATCGAGCACTCGATATGCACATGAGCAGAATGAGAAAGCGTCTAGTTCACGAAGGCGTTCCAACAGACAGAATTCAGACAGTCCACCGCCAGGGTTACATTTTCAAGCGCTCAAACAATCAACAGAAAAATTAACGCTAATTGACCCAACTTTTGGTAATTGACCGCTTATTTTGCTTTAATTAATGCAAATTCTAATCACGTAAAGTAACTCAATGAATTTGCGCTTAATTTTTACACTTTGCATTGCTACTTTGTTTGCCGGCTGTGCAACCTATGCTGGTCTTAACTATGACCAACTGTTTGGTCCACAGCTCGTGCGTGAACGCACAGTTGACGTGGAAACCCCTCAAGCAAACTTCTTCCAAAGCGAAGTTAAACCCATTATGGATAACCGCTGTGTCGTCTGCCACGCGTGCTACGATGCACCATGTCAGCTTAAGCTCTCTTCTGTTGAAGGCATTGACCGTGGTGCGAGTAAAGCACTGGTATATGAAGGAACAAGACTCACAGCCGCAGCACCAACACGCTTATTCGAAGATGCAGAAACAACCCAAGAGTGGCGCGATGCGGGTTTTCATCCGGTTCTCAACGAACGTGATCAAAGCATGGCAGCCAACATTGACGCAGGCCTTATCGCACGTTTGCTACAGCAAAAAGAGCGCCACCCATTGCCTGACCAAGTCCAGTTAGAAGGCTTTGACTTTTCGATAGACCGAGAGCAAACCTGTCCAACGATTGAAGAATACGAGCAATACGAAAAGGATAACCCAACCTGGGGCATGCCTTTTGGTATGCCAAATCTATCAAACAGTGAATACCACACTCTCATGACTTGGTTGGAAAACGGCGCAATAATGAACGTTCACCAACCTGTTAGTGAGAATGAGCAAGCGCAAATAGATAAGTACGAAACATTACTTAACCACTCTGATTTGAAAAATCAGCTGATGGCTAGGTATATATATGAGCATTTGTTTTTATCTCATCTCTACTTTTCGGAACTCGATGAAGATCCCCGATTCTTCACGCTCGTCCGCTCTGCGACACCACCAGGACAGCCCGTCAAACGTATTTCAACGCGTCGCCCGTACGATGATCCAGGGGTTGAACGTGTGTTTTATCGAATTATTCCAGAGCAAGGGACCATAGTAGATAAAACTCACATGCCATTCGCGTTAAACAAGCAACGCATAGAGAACTGGAAAACTTGGTTTATTGATGCTGATTACATGGTTAGTAAGCTACCGAGTTATGAACCAGAAGTTGCTGCAAACCCGATGACATCATTCATCGACCTTCCAGTGAAGTCGCGCTTTAAGTTCATGCTAGATAATGCACAAAATACAATAATGGCATACATCAAAGGCCCAGTTTGTCGTGGCCAACTGGCATTGAATGTTATCAATGATCGCTTTTGGGTGTTTTTCCTTGATCCAGATAAAGCAGACATCCCAGAAGTAAATGAGTTTTACCGATCTCAGGCTGATAACCTAAAACTACCGGCAGAACAAGAAAGTAACACGCTACCTGTTACCAACTGGGTCAAGTACGCGCGCCAGCAAGCTCGCTACCTAGAGGCTAAATCTGAGTTCACTAATAACTGGTTTAAAGAAGGTGAAAACCTATCCACCGATGTAATTTGGGACGGTAATGGCACCAACCATAATGCGGCATTAACGATATTCCGCCATTTTGATAGTGCTTCTGTTGTTCAAGGGTTAGTTGGTGAGCAGCCTAAAACAGTGTGGATTCTTGACTACGCGTTACTAGAGCGTATCCACTATTTGCTTGTTGCTGGGTTTGACGTTTACGGTAACTTCGGCCATCAGCTCATGACACGAATGTTTATGGACTTCTTGCGTCTAGAAGGCGAAAGTAACTTTATCTCGTTGTTACCCGCCGATATGCGCCATGAACTGCAATCTAGCTGGTATAAAGATCAAAGCCCGCAGTTGAGTGACTTTTTACAACGAAATGTGAAGCCGTTTAACCAACCAACCAGCGTTCAGTATAAGAGTGACGATCCAAAAACGGAGTTGGTGGAGTTGTTGAGCGAACATGTTTCAGATGTGCTTCTGCCTCGCTACGAAATTCAAGGCACGGCTCTTTCTGCGAGTAGTGAAAAGCAACTAAAAAGTATTGACCACGTTCGTGGTGAAGGCCTAAAAACCGTTCCGCAAATCACTATGCTTATGGTGAGAAGTCAATCAGGGGAAGATGAACTGTTCACCTTACTTCACAACAATGCACACACAAACATCTCTAGCTTGTTTGATGAAGAAAGTAACCGTGACTTTGCTAACGATGATATGACCATTGTACGCGGCGTTGTGGGAAGCTACCCTGCGGCATTTTTCTCGATCAACGAAAACCAAGTAAAAGATTTTGTCGATCAATTTAGTGCCATCCAAAACGAGTCCGATTACGTTAAGTTATTGGATAATTTTGCGATTCGTAGAAGCTCAGAAAAATTCTGGTCATTTAGCGATCGTTTACACAATTGGTACCGTACAAAACAACCGATCGAATTTGGATTACTTGACTATAATCGTTTTGAGAATCGATGATGATTTAAGGGGGTTCTCATGGGTATCCGAGATAACATTGCCGCTCTTGAACAACAGATTTACGTTGCTTGTTCTGAGGGAGACTACGAAACGGTCAATATGCTTGAGCATCAACTCGAATACTTACGTGGCAAAGTGGAACATCCTTTTGATGATGACCCTTATGCCCTAGACACTCGATTCGAGTGGGAAGATGACATGACCGAATAGAAAAAACCTCCGGAAAGCCGGAGGTTTTTTTATTTTCAATGCTCGATGGATTACTTCGCCATTAACTCATCCAGAGCTTGAATTGATGCAGACACTTGAGAAACTAAATCATCTTTAGTCGCATTATAGGTATCTAGAGGTTGAGGCGCGGCTTCAATTGCTTGGCAAGCGTTCATTAGCGCAGTTAGTCCTAAACTTCCTGCACTGCCCTTTAATTTATGGGCAAGGTTCTTTACTTCTTTACTATCATTGTCCTCAGCAGACGCTTGCAGCTTGCTTAATACATCGGTGCTGGTGGCTCTAAACAGATTAATAATGTGCAACATCTTATCTCTGCCCAAGATTTTCATATCGGACTCAATCACGCTCGGATTAATGATAACCACATCGGGTTCCTTTATTTTAGGTGCTTGAACGACCTTTGATTGTAGCTCTTGTTCTTGAGGTGAAATTTGATCAAACGGGGTACAGTCGGCATTTTGTGGCAACAACAACGGCTTTCCGTCTAGCGCATCCTGAATCAATGCCGCGAGTGCCTCTTTTGCCAATGGCTTAGGCAAGTATCCGTCAAAACCAGCGGCTAGATAGCGCTCAACTTCTTCCGCAAAAACGTGCGCAGACACTGCAATCATTGGCGTGACGGCAAGCGCTTTATTGGCCGGCTTATCACACTCAATCCGCTTTAAGCGTTGGATCAACTCAGTTCCATCACAATCAGGGAGGTTGATGTCGACCAAAGCGATATCAAAATCTTGTGTGCTGATCAGTTGCTCTGCTTGTGAGCCGTTTTCTGCCATCACGACTTGATGCCCCATGCTTTCTAGAAAGCCTTCCGCGACCACTCGGTTGACTTCATTATCTTCTACCAGCAAGACCTTTGCTTTCACTTTGCAACGTGCGGTTGCCACGGTTCCTGTTTCAACAGGTTCGCTTTCCTCTAACGGAATAGAGAACCAGAATCGGCTACCATTTCCCTCTTCGGAATCGACTTCTAAAACACCGCCCATCGCTTCAATGATTCGCTTACTGATGGCAAGTCCAAGCCCCGTACCTCCAGTTTGGCTCATCCCACCTTCAGCTTGCGTGAAGGCATCAAACAACGTTCTCTGGTATTTTTTGGCAATTCCTATTCCAGTGTCTGATACTTCAAACAGGACTTGCGACTCGTCCTCAGGGTTCAGGCTAACGTAGATATCAATTTCTCCTTCGTCAGTGAACTTAATCGCGTTACCAACAAGATTGTTCAGCACCTGACTGATTCTGGTGACATCCCCTTTCCAGTAGCGACTAACATCACTTTCAATATGGTAGGAGAACAGCAGCTTCTTCTCTTGTGCTCGACTGTTCATTAACTGGAAAGTGTCCTCCACCATTTGGTGTAAATCGAAGCCCATGTGACGAATTTCTAAATGCCCCGCTTCAATCTTGGAGTAATCCAGCACATCATTAAGGATCGCAAGCAACGTTTTACCACTACGATTAATGATTTCCGCATAACGCTTTTGAATTGGGTTGAGGCCTGAGTCAATCAGCAAGCGTGCTGTCCCCAACACTCCGTTCATTGGCGTTCTTATCTCATGGCTCATCGTCGCCAAGAATGCCGATTTTGCTCGGCTCGCTTGCTCTGCTTGCTTGCGAGCTTTAGCGTGATTCAAAACCTCTTCATTCAAACGGCGGTTGGCTTGTTTTAACTGCGAAGTGCGTTGCTCAACAAGCTCTTCTAAATGCTCTTTATGCTCCTCAAGCTCTCGCTTGGCTTGAGCTTCACCCTCTGCTACCACTTTTAGTGCTTGCGCGGTATTACGAGCCGTGATGATGGCCTGCCCCATATGCGCCAACTCATCTTTGCCTTTCACTTCCAACTCAACCGCTAAGTTACCCTGTGCCACAGACAGCAACGCAGCGGAATATTCCGCTAACCGCTTCACAACAGAAAGGTACACCACACGCCATAAAATCAGCACCAATACAATCAAACCAACAATTGAAATAACGGTTAGAGACCACTGAGCGAATTTCAATGTGCTGGTCAATTGGTCTACAGCGACGGTAGTGGTTTTGTTTGAATCATCAACCAATTTGTTGACCGTGCCATTAAGCTCTGAGAACAACTCTAATGTCTTTTGCATCAGCTGTTGTGACTGTTCGTTATTCTCGTATTGCTGCATCAGTATAGAAAATACGACCTGACGCTTACCAAGCTCTATGAGCAGTTGGCTCATTTGCTTAGAGCGCGTAGGATCTTCCACAGCGAGTACACGGCGTTGCATGATTTTGAGGTTGCTATCGAAATCACTTTGAACCTGTTGAATTCGCTCAATATTCGTTAATGTCCGAGCCTCTTCAATCTGATTCAACATTTTAAAGGCCAACAAGTGCAGTTCATGCAATCGCTCAGTCAGATCAAGATCGACCTCCACCAGTGCATCTAGCGCCTGATAAACTTGCGACTTTTTATTCGATTCTAATAAGTCATAAATATGCGTGACGTTAGCAACAGCAATGGTGCTTGTATTCTGAACTTGCGTACGAGTTAGTTGTTCTAGCTCTTCACTGAGCAGACGCATTTCTTCAACACGAGTATCTATCTCTTTTGCAAGCCACAGCTTTTTTTCAACCGAAACACCGAGTTCTGCCAAATTGTCGATAACGTTCTGGACGTTATTCTCTAAAGCTTCTAACAATTGAGAATCGAACGACTCACTCCCGAGCTCCTTGATGTGAGTGAGTAAAGACTCGAGCTGTTCGAACAGCACTCGCCCTGACTCCTTTCTTTCCTGCTCGTTTCTTGCGTTCGACAACATTTGTACAGACGAAATAATACGAGTACTCAACTCAGAGACTTGTCTCGCCTCAATCATGGCGGGAATCGCAGAATCCACGACATTTCTTTCGGTTTTGGCAACCAAAGAAAATCCAGACACACCAATAAGTGCCGATAACATGACCAGTATTGCCATCGCAATGAAAGACAACAAAAGTTTACGACCGATGCTTGCAGTTGCTAGCAGCATATTTTCATGACCTTAATGTTCGTGTTCAGCGACATATTACGTTATATTTTGCAGTGTTTACTTAATCTATGCCAACGAACTTCATTTCATGGTTAAAAATCAACACGCATTTCGCACATTTTTCAAACATTCTGCAGCCACTTTAACCCTAGTTGCTTCTTTGCCAGCGGTTGCCGCAGAGAAAATATGTGCAATATACCCTCACCTAAAGGATTCATACTGGTTGTCAGTAAACTATGGAATGGTGTCCGAAGCGAAAAGAGAAGGTGTCGAGCTACGAGTCCTTGAAGCGGGCGGCTACCCAAACAAAACCCGTCAAGAACAACAACTCGCACTGTGTAACCAATGGGGAGCAGATGCGGTTATCCTTGGGACCGTGGACCCACAGGCTTACGAGCATTCACTTAAAAATTGGGTGGGGAATACTCCCGTTTTTGCTACTGTGAACCAACTCGACTTGGATGAAGAACAAAGTGAGTTGCTAAAAGGGACTGTCGGTGTTGACTGGCATTGGATGGGATACGAAGCGGGTCAATATTTGGCAGCTCGCCATCCAAAGGGGTCAGGAAAAACCAACATTGCCTTACTTTTGGGGCCGCGAACTCGTGGTGGTACGAAACCCGTTACTGCCGGATTTTATGAAGCGATACAAGGAAGTGATATCAACATTGTTGACTCATTTTGGGCAGACAACGACAAGGAGTTACAACGTAACCTAGTTCAACGTGTGATCGATATGGGAAATATAGATTACATTGTTGGCAGTGCAGTGGCGATTGAAGCGGCCATCAGTGAGCTGCGCAGTGCCGGCAAAGCTGAGGAGATCGGTTTAGTTTCTGTGTACTTAAGTCATGGTGTATATCGAGGCCTGTTACGTAACAAAGTACTCTTCGCACCAACAGATAAAATGGTGCAGCAAGGTCGGCTTTCCGTGATGCAAGCAACGCATTACTTAAGAGGTGAAGCTTATGACAAACATGCCTCACCAACCATCAAACCACTGACTCCGAAGACGCTTCATGACGACACGATCGAAGAATCGTTATCTCCGTCAGAATATAGGCCGACATTCCGTGTTAAGGCTGTTGATTGAAAGACCAAAAACGTGTTCTATTGAGTCACAACAATTTTAAAATCATACAAACGGAAACATCTTGATGCAAAAAACCATTCGTACCATGCCAACCCATAAACATGTGGCTTTGGTCGCTCACGACAACTGCAAACCTGAGCTACTTCGCTGGGTAAAAGAAAACAAAGAAAAGCTACAGAGTCACTTCCTTTACGCAACTGGCACGACAGGACACATGCTGAGTAAAGAAACTGGACTTGCGATCAAGAGCATGATCAGTGGTCCGATGGGCGGTGATCAACAACTAGGCGCTCTCATTTCAGAAGGCAAAATCGACGTTCTCGTTTTCTTTTGGGATCCACTGAATGCCGTACCTCACGACCCAGATGTTAAAGCGCTTCTTCGTATTGCTAGTGTTTGGAATATTCCTGTAGCAACGAACCGAGCCACAGCTAAGTTCCTGTTTAACTCCCCTCTTCTTGAGCAAGAAGTAGACATCGAAGTACCGGATTACGAAGCCTATCTTGCTGAGCGCATGTAAGCTTTGATGCCAACCAAATAAAGCAAGGGCGATACCAAGTATCGCCCTTGCTGTTTTTAACATTCTAAACGTTGCATTTAACGGGAAGTCACGATGGGATAGTCACCATTAACGAGCTCTTGAACGAATGCAGATCCCGCGCCAGTATGCGTGATCCAAACCTTCTCTTTCGCACGTGTAATCGCCACGTAAAATAGCCTGCGCTCTTCTGCGTAAGGGAATTTGTCTTTGGACTCCGTCAACGCACCATCAATGTGAATTTGCTTCTTCTTAGCGGGGAATTGCCCCTCATCCACAGAAAGAATAATCACAAAGTCAGCTTCGCGTCCTTTACTCGCATGGCAAGTCATAAAGCGAATATCGAGATTAGGGAAACGTCGCAACCAATCGTCGAACAAATCGGGCTTATGATAATGGTTACGTCCTAGCAATAAAACTGACTTGGTTTGCTTGGCTTGCTGATTCAAGTGATCCAAGATCTTTTCCACTTGATTGCTCGGCGCGGTATGTACGCTCTTCTGCTTGCGTTGTTTGTGGCTGTTTAGTGTTTTCGGCAACTGCGATGGGTTTTGCTGCACGAATGTATTCGCTACATCACCAATCTGATTGTTGAAACGATAAGTTGTATCTAAGTGATGAACGGTAGAGTGAGCAAAGCGTTCTTTAAAGCCAGTGATAAGATCGACATCCGCTCCTGCAAACTGATAGATCGCTTGCCAATCGTCGCCAACAGCAAATAACGTGGCACCTGCTTGTTTCTGAGTGGATTCACACAGTGCTTCAATCAATGCCAGACGATCTGGAGAGATATCTTGATACTCATCGACCATAATAAAGCGCCATGGCGAGACAAACTTCCCTTTATTCACATAATCTGTCGCACGACTGATCATGGTTGGGAAATCCACTTGGTTGCTTTCTTTAAGCATTTTCTGCCACGCTGTAAAACATGGCCAGCATAAGGCGAGTTCACTATTTAAACGCGTATAGTCTTGGTGGTTTACGAGCTTTTCTTGTACTTGCTTTTTGGTCAACCCTACCGACGCTAAATGAGACAGCTGCGAATCTAGCCAAGCGATCAGTTTTGGATTTTCTGAATGGCTTCCTAACTCATCATCCCCTTTTAGGTACGCAATCGGCCATTTGTCTAAATGTTTTTGCCAACGTTTAAAGTTGGTGGGTGTCATCCAATGTTTTTTCAACCAGTCTACACACCATGCTGTTCGTTGATTTTCGTCCAACGCTAAAGGACTAATTTCGACAGGTTGCTGTTCGACTTGTTTAAGAATATACAAACCCAACTGATGGAATGTGTTTACGCGCACACCGTCTGCCGCCATGCCCACTTTATCTACTAAGCGTTCTTTCATTTCAGTCGCCGCATCACGACCGAACGCTAACATGAGAAGCTCTTCTGCTTGAGCTTGATGGCTTTGCAACAAATAGGCAACTCGTGCGGTTAAAACGCTGGTTTTGCCCGAGCCGGCCCCAGCAAGAACTAAGTTGTGGTCGTCGTTGAGCAATACCGCATATTGCTGGGATAAATTCAAAGGAGAGGATTCAATTTGATTAAACAGCACTTCCCAATTTGGACGTTCTGCTTCTAGCCAATCGCGATTACGCTCACCAAGCGCCTCAGAGGTATCAATGAGCCAAGGCTCTATTTGCGACATACGATTCGGCATTCGCATTTTGGCTTCTTCTAGGGTGGTTTTCATCTCGCTTAACTCTTGGTTAAGGCTTTCAACCCAGGAGACCACTTGAGAATGCGATAAGTAAGCAGGCAAGTGCTTTAGTTTGTAAAGCTCTTCTTCCCACTTAGGTAGATACTCAGCCAGTTTTCGGCACTGAGTGTTGTGCCACTCTTGATATTGACGAACGGCCTCAAGCGCGAACTTTCGGCATTGTGGCCACGGTAAACCTTGGACTAGCCAGCTTTGTTGTTTGCCTTCGTGTTCATGAGCAAAAAACTGTAAAGAGCTCCATAATAACCCACGCTTTACGCTAACTTTGCCATTCCAGATCGTAAAAGGAATATGTTCTTCACTGCCTATCGAGCTTAATAAAACACTGTTCTCTTTTATTTCGACGTGATGGTACTCATTTTGAATAAAAAACTGTGCTTTGCTAGTGGCAGTAAGCTGCATGAAACGTGCGCCTTTTAGTTTAGAAGTTGTCGATTTATATCATTTTAAGGCGCTAAATTGTAGCAACGGCGAGCTCCTAAGTAAGCTTCTTCTTCTATTCTTTAATAAAATTCACATTACTGTCGATTTAATAACCTAAAGCTGAGGTTATTTGAAGCTGGCTTTACAATCCTCAATACATGACCTGGCAGTTTTAATATAAGTCGATGACATCCCTGCTGATTTTATCAACAACCACGAATTTTTCTTAAAGTAAATCATAAACGCGCTATAGTGGGTCTGGTAGTATTCCCCCTGTTCTTCATCGGAAACATAAGGCGCATTGTGCAAGCAACTTCTAAATTTCGGCTATATTGGGCAAACAAGACGATAAATTACAGCGTTCTTATCCTTATTACCTTACTGGGTGTGGTTATCCCAACTTGGTACTTCGAGCAAAACACGCTGATAACGCCATTAATATTAGGTGTTATTGCTGCTGCTTTGGCTGAAAGTGATGACAGTTTCACTGGACGCATCAAGGCTCTGACTCTCACCTTTCTCTGTTTTGCGCTTGCTGCTTTTTCAATTGAAATCTTGTTCGATACCCCTTGGGCTTTTGCGTTGGGATTATTTATCTCAACCTTCGGCTTCATCATTCTTGGAGCGATAGGTCCTAAGTACGCGAGTATTGCTTTTGGTTCGTTGCTGATCGCTATTTATACTATGCTTGGCGCACATGAAAGCACCAACATTTGGTTTCAGCCACTACTGCTTTTAACTGGTGCCGCCTGGTATTACTTCATGTCCATGATTTGGCAGATATTTTGGCCTCTTCAACCGGTGCAACAAAGCTTAGCCAATGTGTTCTTCCAAATGGCGAATTATCTTGATGCGAAAGCCAAGCTTTTTCACCCTGTGACCAACTTGACGCCACAACCGCTGCGGATTGAAGCTGCAAAATGCAATGCTGCCACGGTTACGGCACTAAACGCTTGTAAAACCACATTACTTAACCGATCGAAACGGGGTCACATTGATGGGCCTAGTGACCGATTTTTAAATATTTATTTCATCGCTCAAGACATTCACGAACGCGTCAGTTCTAGCCATTATCGCTATCAGGATTTAGCGACCGAATTTGAACGTTCTGATGTGCTGTTTCGTTTTAAATATCTTTTGGAGTCTCAAGCCCAAGCGTGTCGTGATATTGCACTAGCCATTCAGCTAGGAAATGAATACTCCCATACCGATCAATCTATTCTGGCATTAGCTGAAGTACAAAACTCTCTTGCTTATCTAGAAGAACAAAAGCAAGGGCACTGGAAACGTCTGCTGATGCAGTTAACATATTTATTCAATAACTTAGCGACGGTAGAAAAACAACTTAATAACATTAACAACCCAGATGTTGAAGGCCTCGAAGAAGATACCCTCGCCGATACCAACCCACACACGCTAAAAGCGATGTGGCAGCGTATATCAGCAAATTTACACAAAGATTCGATGCTGTTTCGGCATGCATTACGTATGTCAATTGCCTTAACGATTGGCTATGGAATCATTCAAATATTCAACATCGACCGAGGTTACTGGATACTCTTAACCACTTTATTCGTATGCCAACCGAACTACAGTGCCACTCGCCAAAAATTGACGGCAAGAGTAATAGGTACATTAGCTGGTTTGTTGATTGGTGTACCATTGCTGACTTTTTTCCCTTCTCAAGAAAGCCAGTTAGTATTTATCGTTATCTCTGGTGTGATGTTTTTCGCCTTCCGGATGAACAACTATGGGTACGCGACTGGTTTTATTACACTGCTCGTCCTCTTCTTATTTAATCAACTAGGTGAAGGTTACGCAGTTGTCCTTCCTCGACTAGCAGATACCCTCATCGGGTGTGTGCTTGCAGTAGGAGCAGTATTAGTTATTTTGCCCGACTGGCAGTCGAGAAGGCTTCACAAAGTTATGTCGGATGCGATAGAGGCGAACAAGCAGTATCTCGATCAGATCATTGGTCAGTATAGAATCGGCAAGAAAGACAATTTGAGCTACCGTATCGCTCGCCGCCAGGCCCATAATAATGATGCCTCACTCTCTTCTGCGATTAGTACGATGCTGGCGGAGCCTGGCAAATATCGCGCAGCTGTTGATGAAAGTTTTCGCTTCCTAACGTTAAATCACGCAATGTTGAACTATATTTCTGCATTAGGCGCGCACAGAACTCGCATCGAAGATGAGTCAATTCATAAACTCGTTTTAGATGCTCACCGTTGTATTCATCAGCATCTGGATGTACTTCATAAACAGCTTCACCAGCATTGTGAGGAGTGTGACCTATCTAATATTGATGATGCTGGACTCGAGCAACGCTTAAACGAATGGCGCGATGAAGACGACAGCTCTGCCCGCATGGTATTGCAGCAACTTCATCTTATCTATCGCATGCTCCCAGAGCTTCATTCACTTGCTAGTAAGTTTGCCGTCAGGGTAAGTTAGTAACATTCAAACCATATGTAAGAGGGAAGCGCTATATCGCTTCCCTTTTTCTTTTTACGCTTCCATCTACCCCAAAGTGGGTAATTATGTACCTTCTTAGGAAAAATCTGACGTATCACTTAACACACCTTGACAATATTCGGACAAAAAGCAATCGATCAAATTCTAATCTATTTTGGTTGAATAAATATGTTGTATCCAAAGGATGAAGAATTTCGGGCAACGACGGATAAACCGAATCACGACGAAGGTATTGAGATGAACGCACAACAATTTAATGAACTTAAACAAAAGCTCAGTGATTTAACGGCAAGTCAGTTAAAGTCATTACAAGGTGAGATCAGCGTGAAACTAAATAAAGCGCAAAAACCGGTTCTATCTGGTGAAGAAAGAGAAATGCTTGCCAAACTGTTTGCCTAATCAAGTCATTGATATAAAACACTTGAACGTTTTATAAACTCCACCTATGCTCTCACTATCATAATGTTGGGAGTAGTGATATGCCTGTATCAGGAATTCAATCTGGACACCACATCGTTCAGATGTCACAACAAATGGCCGAGAAAGCTGCACATGGCATTTACAATAATGTAAGTAAGGTAAAAGAAGAGCTTTCTGATCACAACATCGATTTAGCTGCGGTTGCGGATGTCGCAATAACAGCCTCAACACCTAGCCTTCCCTCTCAAAAAGTTGAATCTCTCATCAACCTAGCACAAGCCGCTGGTTATAACCGAGTTGGCGCGTCTGTCATAGAGAAAAACAATGAAATCATTGGCAGCTTGCTAGACATCCACGTTTAGGCGATTTAACGTCAAATTATCGCTATTTTAATTTCCAACTATCACTATAACGTCGTAACAAGATAACCCCTTTGCTTCGCTCTTTCTTTCTATTTCGATTCAAATATCTCCTGTTTAAAATCAAGCTTTCCCGAAAAAAATGGGCGGCTTATCAGAGCCGCCCATTTTTGTGTTGTATACAGGTTTATCCGTTATCAATAACACCGTTGTTCAGCAATGACTCTACAATCTCGTTGGAGCTGAGACCGTTGAAGTCGATTGAAGTACCTAAGTTTTCCACGACAATAGTCTGCTGAACATTTGCATCCGTCGTAATGTTCAGAGAAACACTTTCCGTCGATGCATCGTAGTCTGCTGAAATGTGACCAAGCAGATCATCCATGTCGATCATTGAGTTATTGAGATCAGAGATAACTTCACGTAAATCGATACTGTCTTCGTTAACAGTGAAGTCAGTAATGGTATCCACTGCCCCTTCATCAACGGAATCTACCGTCCACTTGAAGATATCGCTGCCGTCTCCACCCGTTAAGATATCTGAACCTAAGCCACCGATAAGCACGTCATCACCATCACCACCCAGAATAACGTCGTCACCGTCTCCACCAATCAAGTTGATACCTGTGTCTCCGCCGACTAAATAGCTGTCGTCCACTGCGGTTGACTGGTCAATATCGTCGCTATCACTACTCACATCCAAACTAATTTGGACAGGTGAAGACTGCGCTTCATCGCCATTAGATTCCGTTGATATCGCCGTAAGCGAAATATCGTAAGAACCGACATCAATACCACTGTTAGTATCTGTTGCGACAATTTCTAGCGTATCAATTTCATCGCTTGGTACTGTCCAAGTGGTACCATCGAAGCTAATGCCTGATGGAGAAACGCCACTTGTTACCTCAGCACTAGCTGGTACGCCCGTTAGCTCCAAAGACAGCACCTCGTCAATATCAGTAAGCGCCGCCATGATTCCGACAATCGCTAAACCTTGACTGCTCGCGGTTTGGCTAGCCGCAATTTGACGAATGTAATTAAACTGAGGATTTATACTCAATGTAGGTGCATCAGCTACAGGTGTCACATTGATAGTGAAATCTTGATTCGCTTCCAATGCGGTACCCGCATTTTCGAAGTACACGCCGTTGTCTTCGACTTTCACCGATAAAGTGATTGAAGCTGCGTTGACATCTCCTGCATCCACAAATACACCCTCAGAAGCGTCTGTTGCTCCAAGAACGGAGTTAATATTATCTGGTGTGCCCATTAGGGTTATTTCACCAGCCATCCCCGCCCCAACAGTCACACCACTACCTGCTGGCGGCTCGACACGAAGGTCGCCCTCGGTAACTGTAAGAGTCACCGTCATGATTTCATTCGCCTGCGCACCAGTGAAGTCGATGTCACTTACACTAATACCCGTTATTTTCTGGCCATCGGCTTCGTTGATCGTATCCGTTACCGATGCTGCAGTGATTTCAGGTGCGTCATTGGTCGCTTCAACATTCAACACTGCTGTGCCCGCGATTGTAATTGGGTCTGGAGCGCCGTTAGTGGTTCCGTCATCTGTGATTTCATAAGTGAAATTAACGTCACCAAAGAAATCTGCTGCGGGTTCAAACGTCCACTCTGTCGCACTCACTTGAGTCAGCGTGCCGGAAGCTGGGTCCACTAACGCAACATTATCGACGGTCAAGTTGTCTGACTCAGGATCACTTGCGTTGCTCAGCAACTCAGTAGTCGTAATAGTTACCGAACCACCATCTTCTTCGGTACTACTCAACGTTACCTCTGATGTTACCGGTGCATCGTTCACCTCAGTGACTTCGAAGGTCGCCGTTCCTGACACCGTTTGAGGATCAGAAACACCGTTCGTTGTACCGTTGTCGGTAATGTCGTAGGTCAGATCGACCTTGCCGTTGTAGCCAGGCGCAGGAGTAAATGACCATGTACCTGTTACGTTGTCGAAATCCAATGTGCCGCTGCTTGGGTCAACCAACTGGACATTACTCACCATCAAGGTGTCGTTTTCAATGTCAGAAGCATTCGCTAACAAATCAGCTTGGGTAATTTCAACCGCCGTACTGTCTTCTGCGATATCAGAAAGTACCACTTCAGACGTCGTTGGAGCATCATTGACTTCCGTTACGTTGAACGATGCGTTGCCGTTAACCGATTTAGGATCGGATGCACCACTTGTCGTGCCATCATCTGTAATGGTGTACGTGATTTCAACTGGACCGTTGTAATCTGGTGCTGGGGTAAATTCCCACTCTCCCGTACCACTGTTGAAAGTAATGCTACCCGAATTCGGATCCGTTAACTGAACATTGCTGACCGTGAGGTTATCGTTCTCTACGTCTGTCGCATTCGCAATAAGATCCGCTTCAGAGATGGAGAACACACCACTATCTTCTTCAATATCCGGTAGCGTCACTGGCGTAGTTTCTGGGGTATCATTCACCGCTGTCACTTCAATATTGAAGCTGCTGCTGTTGGTATTTAGGGTGTCATCTACCCCACCAATTACGATACCTTCATTACCTTGGTCATCGACTGTCACGTCCACCTGAACGTCACCAAAGAAGTTCAGGTCTGGATTAAACTCAATCAGACCGTCTGCAATGGCATTGTTTAGATCGGCCACTGTACCTTTCAGTTCAACGGAGTCCGTACCATCACCGCTCACGGTTAGGTTGTAAGTAGCGATGAGCGTTGGATTAAGCTCCAAGATACCGCTGTCGACGTTCACATTGAGTACATATTCAGCATTCGGATCATCGAGTACGGCATCAATATCGGTAATGCTGAAACCATCAAGCAGCATTGGCGTATCTTCTGGTGTTTCCACATCCACGGTATTGACGAACTCTGGACGATCGTTCACTGCTTCAACATCAACAGTGACATCAAACTCCTCTGCGGAGCCCAAGCTTTGACTGCCATCGAGCCCAGTATCAACGGCTTGCACTTTGAAATGCAGCGAACCATCCCATGAGTTATCGTTGCGATCCCCAGAATTAAACACCACTTGATCCAAGTCTTGAGCATTGATTTCTAAGACAAAAATGCCGCCGCCTTGGTCAGTAAACACTGTCCCATCAGGTAATGAAACACTCGCCCCATCAGGGACATTGGAGACCTCAACTCTCAGCGTCTCTGGATCATTTTCCTGGTAGTTTGCACCATCTCCGATGGACTCTTTGTTATCAACCACTAACGCATTTACATTAATAACAATGTCTTCGCCCTCATTACCTGCAGCCGAAGTATCGGGATTCACATCAACATCATCACCAATAGGATTGACAATAAGCGTAAAGTTGTTGTTTCGTTCCGTTGGAACTTGTAGCAACTCCTCTTGAATGAAGACCGTAATACCTATCTCAGCCTCGCCACTAAAGTGTTTTGGCGGTTTAATTTGGATGTCACTCAGGTCAATGGACGTCTGAGTGAGATCTTTTAGTTGAATACTCCATTCGCCCCCACCGTTGTTCTTAACAACATAATCAGAGGAATTGGATTTAACGATAAAGTCATCAGGAAGCCCCGTTAACTTGAGTGAAACGAAACTCTCAGAACCGTCATTATCGTTCAGGCTGATCGAAACACCAGAGCCCGATTGATTCAGCGAAATTAAAGTATCTTCGTCACCAATCACCGTGATTGGCTGCGTCGGATCGGCACCTGTAATGGTAATGTCATCAACGACTGGCGTAACTTCAAATGTGACATCGTCAGTGAAGGTTCTCACATCTATATTATCGCCAGAGTTATTCAAGATAGACTGATCAAACACAGCTTCATCAGTAATTTCTCCCTCGATATTAATCTTGACGGTATTTTGGCCACCACCTACGGGGTAATTTTCTTTTGGCTTAAACAGAACATTGTCAAGCGCACCAGCTAAAATCTCAGCTTCATTAAACTCAATACTGGTTCCTAAGCTGTTACCATTGGCATCAACAAACTCACCTAATGTTGTGTCATCAAGCTCTAACTTGATGTTCGTTAGTGTTTCTCGACCACCTTGAGTGTTGTTAAATTGATCGGCAAAATCAACACTCAAGTTAAGTTGGATTAAGCCATCTTCGTAACCAACACCATCCGCCGTGGGAACGTCGTTATTTAGATCAGTTACAGGTTGTTTGTTTGCATCCAAGCCGAAAGTACCAACGATATCTACTTTTACATTCGGTGTGACATCGCTATCCAACGGCTGATCCCCGGCTGAACTCGGAACGTCTGCAACCGGTAAAACCTGAACTGGAAACTGGACATTATTTTCTTTTTCATCACCGGACTCAGTGTCTTTAGTGACAAACCGAATTGGTAATTCGAAATCACCTGCGTAATCTTCTGCCAAGTGCATCGTCAAGCCATCAAGGCCAGTAATATTTCCACTCGCATCGATATGGGCTTGGAACACGTATTTACCATTGACAAAATCAACATCCGTCCCCGTGATCACCAAACCAGGAGGAATGCCAGGAGCTGTCGGGTCGACGATAATAGTTAAGACATCTTCAACACCATCTGCATTAATCGCATCGACTTTCGACGTCAACTGAGCACCAAGGTTAATAGAATTGTCTTCCAACGCTTGAATTTGGACATCATCAGCCACCTGAATCTCTGCCGCTACACTCATTTTCGGTGTGAGGACGGTTGGAAACTCTAGTGTCACATCCGTTTGACGCACGACCGTCGCATCTTTTTCGTTGCCCAAATCTTCGCCCAAATCATTCACTTCTGCGTAAATGGTTAAGCCAATTTGAGAGAGACCACCGTTATCGCCATCGTCACTGTCATCGTTTGGTGTTAAATCAAGTCCAGACGGCGCTTTAATTGAGAAGTTGTCTTCATTAGTTACTGTCCAACGACCTCCACCTTCATTTAGTGCACCGACGATAACCAATTGGTTGAGGATCTCAGGGTCCACATTGTGAAATTGAACAACAAGTTGAGTCACCACTTCATCTGAAGACGCATCAAACTCTTGGTATTTAATGATATGAGCGCCAGATTCGCCCCCCATAGAAGTGTTGATCGTAAAGTCAATGTTACCTTGATCATCTGACTTCACGATATCGGTAGCACCACCACCACTTTCAGTGACAAGCAGACGGGTTTGGTCATCTATTGCCCCCGTATTATCCTCTGGCTCAACGATTGGATTAACTTGGACATTCACCGTACCATTGATGGTTTTCTCAGCGATACCTTCACCGGGATTCGAAGCGTCAACATATTCATGGTCAATCTCTTTCACAGTGACGGTCGTGGTCAAGTCAAAGTCAGTACTTGAATCCTGCTCCAACTGGACTTGAACATAGCCACTTTGAGAGATTTTAGCGGAAAAATCTTGCTCTGATTCACCGGCTTGCGGTGAAAGCGTTAGTGTTCCAGAAACAAGCGCTTGTGCCACACCATCTACATAGACCGTGCTGCCTGGAGGAAATCCAGAGATGGTTACATCACTAAAGAATTCATCGGTATCAGGGCTTTGTACGAGCGTCGGTTTCCAATCGATGTCAAAGCGCGTATCTTCATCTCCCTCCGATCGAACAACGTAGTTATCTTGAGCATCAATAACGGGTTCGACCTTGATCCTTACCTCTCTTTCAATCACACGACTATGACCATCATTCTCGGTAACAATGATCGTCCCTGTAATCGCAATGTTTTCGGTTGAAGAGGCTTCTGGAATAATTTGAATACCGGAATTAAAATTCAGCCCAGTGATGTTTGCTTCGTAAATCGGTTGACCGTTACCATCATAGCCAACAAAGGTGAGGTCAACGCTTGAACCGTCTGAATCTACGACACGAACACCGTCGGGGATGTTGGACAGGATAACAGTAATGGCTTCTGAATCATCCTGTGGTCTATCGGCAACTTCACCAGATACAACCGAGAAGTTGAGGTTTACAACACCATTCTCTTCAATAGTCGTCTCTATTCCGGCCACATCTCCGTCTACGAATCGGTTCCAAACGTTCCCCGCGTCAATTAATACCGTGTCTGGTATGTCAGCAACACCTTTTACACCAACGATGACGGTCTTACTGCCCAGTGACAACACATCTTCTGTCGTACCGGTAGACAATGATGCTGTGTCTTTCACAATGCCTTCGACATTGAAAGTAAAGTCATCATTGCTGTGCAACGGAGGAAGAACTTCGACGTTCGCTAATTCAGACTCTGGCACTTCGTAATAAAGTACATTGCCGCCTGAATCGGTCACTTCTACTATCTGACTTGGGTTTGCTGAGTCCAGCCACACCAAAGTAACCCCATCAATTGAGAAGTTAGAAATGCGCACAAATAACGCTTCAGAACCATCTAAGTCCGCTGATGGTTTCATGGTGATCACTTCACTTAATTGGAGTGGATCGTGATCAGTGACAGGGTCTACCGTATTTTGAGTTCGAGCATTATCCTCAAACACATTAATTCGGTTTACAGTAAAACTACCTTTATCCGCAACTGGGTTTACATCAATAATGATGGTTTCGGTTTCTGAGCGAGCGGTATCTTTCCCAAGCAGTGGATTGTTGTTTTCCGTCGTAATAGCGGTGACATCAATTCTGATTTCGCCCGAGAAGTTATCTATCGGATCAACTTGAACTTCATCAATTCGGCTTGCATCCACCAGATAAACACCACCGGATTTTGGTATCGCACTACCATCTGAATAGACTAACTCTGCGTTACCTTCTCCTTGTGTAAAGACAAGCTCGTACACAATGCCTTCTGGGTTACTAGTGTCTTGGGTTTCAGCCGTGATGTTAAGTGCGACATTGTTTCCATCTTCATCAACCGAGTAGTTAAATTCGCTGCTTGCCGTCCACGTTGCAATATCTGCTACGGCAGCAACTTCAATGTATAAACGACCATTAATCGTATGATCTGGCGTACCATTGTTAAGAATTTCCACGCGGATACGAGGATCGATACCAGAAGCATCGGTTGATGTATGACGATCTGGTACGAAGTACAAGTTATCTAACGAGACAAGCTCACCATTGAATGACTGCTCAACATTTGATGCGTCGAGAACAACCGTATTGCCCACAGATGTTAATTCAATGTAGTTGCCACTGCCGTCTCTGTAGTAGAACGTACCGTTGTGAGTATCAGCATCTCGAATAGTGATGTCACCTAAGCTCTCGTTACGGTCGATATCGTGTAAATTGATAACCAAGTCGACTTTCGCAGGGCTAACATCCAGCGTCGACAAGTTGTCCTGAGTATTTGCAGAGTCAACGCCCACAACGACACCATCACGCCCTTGGTCTTCGAACGCAGTAACGGTAGACGTGTCAATTTGCGCATTGCGGTCTCTTATCGAGATATCCACATCGGCATCTGCGATATCGCCATCACCATCGGTTGCAACAACGTTGATGGTGAAATCAATCGAGTCGGTTTCGGTATGGTCAAGGTCGTCATTCGGACGGAATGACACACTGCCATCGGTTCGAACAACCAAACGACCGATTTCAGTATCCACTCCGTCAAGAACCTTGTGAACAAATACGACTTGGTCGCTGCCGTTCAAATCGACAGAATCAGAATCAACACCATTTTGCTTAAAGTAAATGCCTGAATCATCAGCCGAGAATGAAGTCACTTGTGCGCCGTCAGCACCAAGGTCATCATCCCCCTCTACAGGGTCTCGGAATAAACGAACCGTGCGGCTGCCTTGCCCCTCAACACGCGAAATAGATGCATCGTGCAAGGTTGGAACATCATCGGTAATCGTCACTGGTAAGTTAATACCTGCCGTATCACCATCGACATCGGTCGCAAAGACTGGGAGATCAAGTATGAGTGTATCTTCGCCTTGAGTTGAGTGATCTAGCGCACCCTCAAGCGTAAACTTGTAAGAGCCGTCAGCGTTCAAAACTAGTGTGAACACTGAGTTACCATCAGGTGTTTGACCTTGATAAGTAAAGTTGTTGTTGCTTACCGCGGTTTGAACTAACGTCACCGCAAAACCACCTGAAGTTACTCCTGGTATCGGGTTAGAAGTAAGATCCAGCTGATAAGAGACAACGGTATCTGCCCCTTCCACCGTATCGAAATTGCCCGTTGCTTCTAGGCTGTCTTTGTTGGTTGCCTGAGAGCCGTTGGCAAGGTCATCCTCATCAACAGCCAAAGCATCTGCTGATTTAATTTCGGGAATGTCATCAACTACGGTAATTGGAAGATTCAGTGATGATGACGTGTCACCATCAAAGTCTGTTACTGTAATTGGAATATCAATGACAAGGTTGTTTTCACCTTGAACAGCGTCATGGTCGATTGGTCCCAACAGCTCAAATTGGTAGCTGTCATTATTCGCATCAAGAGACAGCGTGAAGATCTTAGTTGATGTGCCAGTAATAACCGCTTCGTAACTGGTTACTCCACCATTCGTGCTTACTAGATTCAACTCGATGCTGCTGCCGTTCGACGTTAAACCAGACACGACTGCATCGAGGTCTGAAACTTGGTAGCTGACAATCTTGTCTGCACCAGCAACGACCTCAAATCAGCCGTTCAATACCGTTGAATCACTACTTGTCGTGTCAGAGCCACCGGAAAGATCATCTTCATCAACGGTTTGTTGGCTAGAGTCTGTCACTTTCACAATAGCTGGGACATCGTCCACCACGGTGATCGGCAAGGTGATGTTATTGGACACATCGCCATCAAAATCAGTCGCGTTGACTGGGAAGTTAATGACCAACGAGTTTTCATCGTTACCCGCAGGATGATCAAGTGCACCCAACAGTTCAAATTCATAACTGTCTGCTGAACCATTTAGCGTCAGTTTAAAGACGGTGTCCGTCGTACCTTGTACATAAGCTCGGTACTCAATCACACCGTTTGAATTTGAAAACTCAACCAACTCAAGCGGTTGACCACCTGAGGTAAGGCCAGAAACAGGCGATGTTAAACTATCCAACTGGAAGCTAACGATAGAGTCGGCACCATCAGTAACGTCAAAGTTGCCACCAATGATATTGGATTCTGGCGTGTCGTCCGAACCTTGGCTTGGAATATCATCCTCATCCACAGACAAGGTACTACCAGAGCTAATAGCATCAATGGTTGGTTTGTCATCTACGATCGTCACTGGCAAGGTCGCAGTGATGGTATCGTTGTCGCCATCCGTGATCTTCACAGGTAGATTCAACAAAATCTCATCAGAGTTAACCGCGTGATCTAACTGACCAGATAACTCAAAGTCGTATTTACCATCTTGATGAAGTGTCAACGTGAAGACCGTCACTCCACCCGGTGTTTGTCCCACGTAAACAAGCGCGTCAGCAGTTGAAGCGCCAACGTCTTGAGAAAGTGTTACCTCTTCTCCACCCGATTTCAGATTCGGGATAGGATTTGAGCTTAGATCCAATTCGAAAGCATCAATACCATCTGCGCTAGTGACTTCGAACTCACCTGATACCGTTAATGGCTCTTTCGTTCCATCAGAACCAAGAGGTAAGTCATCTTCGTCGACACGTAGACTTTCAATATTGGTAACAACTGGAACATCGTCCACAACGGTAATTGGCAATGTGAAGGCTGGTGAAGTATCACCATCATTATCTGTCGCCGTCACAGGGAGGTTAATAACAATCTCGTTTTGCTGATTACCATCGGGATGATCAAGCGGCTTCTGTAAATCGAACTCGTAGGTGTTGTTCGTTGCATCCAACGTCAGTTCGAACACCACTTCAGCAGGATTGCCTGCGACACCTTGGTATACGTTCACGCCGTTTGCGCTAGAAGACAGAACTAAGGTGATAGCTTCACCATCTGAAGTCAGTGACGCAACAGGCGTGGTCAGGTCACTCAGCTGAATAGAAGCAACTTGGTCAGCACCTTCGGTGATATCAAAAGTACCTGAAATAACAGTATCTTCTGCACTTGCAGCATCCGTACCTGCTGGTAGGTCATCTTCATCAACGGTTTGTTCGCTGCCTGCTAGTAAACCGTCAATGGTCGGAACATCATCCACAACCGTAATTGGTAAGGTGATGTTGTTCGACACGTCTCCATCAAAGTCAGTCGCGTTTATCGGTAAATTGATGACCAGTTCATTTTGGCCATCAGCATTTGGATGATCGAGAGGAGCAAGCAAATCGAAAGTGTAGCTATCATCAGAAGCATCGAGAGTCACACGGAATACTGGTGTCGTCGTGCCATCAATACGAGCTTCGTAAACTGAAACGCCACCTGCGTTTGATACTTCAACCATAACCAGAGATTGACCACCAGAGGTCAGGCCTTGTACTGGCGTCGTTAGGTCAGAAACGCTGTACTCGACAATGCCATCAGAACCATCAGTCGCGATGAAGTTACCGGCAATGCTGTTCGACTGTGTACCATCAGATCCGATTGTTGGGATATCGTCCTCATCAACCGTTTGCACACTTGTTGCTTCGATGCCACCAAGTGTCGGTTTGTCATCAACGATCTTGACAGGAATTGTCTCAGCAGAGGTATCGCCATCAAAGTCTGTTGCGATGATTGGGAAGTTGAGCGTTAACTCATCACTATCAACAGCATGATCGATTGGGCCTTCAAGCGTGAAGTCATAAGAGCCATCAGTGTTCACTGTCAGTGTAAAGACCGACTCGGTGCCTGCTGTTGCTTGATAGGTAAAGCTGCCGTCGCCATTTGCGGTTTCAGCCAATGTGACTGCCACGCCTTGTGATGTGAGTCCAGCCACTGGTGTTGCTGAAGCATCAAGCTGATAGCTCACTACTCGGTCCGAGCCTTGTGTGGTGGTGAAGTTGCCATCGATTGAAATCGGGCCAGTCTGATCCGAACCAATCGTGCCTAAGTCATCTTCGTCAACGGTAATTGCATCGACATCGGTAATGGTTGGCTTATCATCCACGATGGTGACTGGGATCGTTTCTGTGGTGGTATCACCATCAAAGTCCGTCGCGATGATTGGGAAGTTCAGTGTCAGCTCATCACTACCCGTCGCATGGTCGATTGGACCTTGCAGCGTGAAGTTGTATGAACCATCCGTATTAACGGTCAGCGTAAATACTGCTTCAGTTCCTGCTGTCGCTTCATAAGTGTAGCTACCGTCGCCGTTTGCAGTTTCCGTCAGCGTGACGGCCACACCTTGTGATGTCAGACCATCAACTGGTGTTGCAGCAGTATCTAATTGGTAGCTCACTACCCCATCAGAGCCTTGCGTTGTAGTGAAGTTGCCATCGATTGAAATTGGATCTGAGCCATCAGAGCCAATCGTCGCTAGGTCATCTTCATCCACACGGATTGCGTCTACATCAGTGATGGTTGGTTTATCATCAACGATGGTGACAGGTAGTGTTTCCGTCGACGTGTCGCCATCAAAATCTGTTGCGATAATCGGGAAGTCGATTTGTAGACTGTCACTATTCACCGCATGGTCTAGTGGACCTTGCAGAGTAAAGGTGTAGCTGCCATCTGGCTTCACAACCAATTCAAATACGGCATTGCCATCTGCTGTGGCAGTGTAAGTAAAGCTGCCATCACCATTTGTTGTCTCAGTAAGCACGACAGGCTCACCATGAGAGGTCAACCCTGCTACTGGATCTGCTGTTGCATCAAGCTGGTATTTAACAACACTGTCCGAGCCTTCAGTTGTGGTGAAAGAGCCCGACATAAACGCATCATCGTTTTGGTCTGAGCCAATTGAGGCAAGGTCATCTTCGTCTACTGTTAGTGGGACAACGTTATCGATGGTTGGAACGTCATCAGTAATCGTGACTGGAATAGTCGCGGTTGTCGTATCGCCATCAAAGTCTGTTGCAATGATTGGGAAGTTCAGAACCAATTCATCGCTGTTTAACGCGTGATCGATTGGCCCTTCCAGACGGAAATTGTATGTGCCATCAGCATTAACATTCATGGTGAAGACCGGATTGCCATCCGCGGTAGCCACGTAAGTGAAGCTGCCATCAGCATTCGCATTCTCTACCAAAGTAACAGGCTCACCGTGAGAAGTTAAACCTGCGACAGGATCAGCCGTTGAATCAAGTTGGTAGCTCACTACACGGTCTGAACCTTGGGTAGTGGTGAACGCGCCTTCAACAAACACAGCGTCACTTTGGTCTGAGCCAATACCTGATAAATCATCTTCGTCTACAGCCAGAGGCACAACATTATCGATGATTGGCGCATCATCCGTAATGGTGACTGGAATGGTTGCCGTGGTCGTATCACCATCAAAATCGGTGGCAATAATTGGGAAATCAATCGTCAGGCTGTCGCTGTTAGCGGCATGGTCAATCGGGCCTTGCAGCGTAAAGTCGTACGTACCATCTGTTGCGACATTCAACGTGAAGACAGGATTGCCGTCAGCGGTGGCCACATAGGTAAAACTGCCGTCACCATTCGCGGTTTCCACCAAGGTAATCGCCTCACCTTGAGATGTCAGCCCCGCAACAGGATCAGCGGTTGAATCCAGTTGGTAGCTCACCACTCGGTCAGAGCCTTGTGTGGTCGTAAACGCGCCTTCAACGAACAGATCGCCGCCTGGGTCTGAGCCCACACCGCTAAGGTCATCTTCATCAACACTCAACGCATCCACCGCTGTAATGATCGGTACATCATCAACAATCGTGACTGGAATGGTTTCAGTAACGGTGTCGCCATCAAAGTCGGTTGCGATAATTGGGAAGTTAAGTGTCAACTCGTCACTATCAACCGCGTGATCAATTGGCCCTTCAAGCGTGAAGTTGTAAGATCCATCAGTATTCACTGTCAGCGTAAAGACCGCTTCAGAGCCCGCGGTTGCTTCGTAGGTAAAGCTGCCATCACCGTTTGCAGTTTCAGTTAATGTGACCGCCACACCTTGCGATGTTAAACCGTCAACTGGTGTTGATGAGCCATCTAACTGGTAGCTCACCACTCGGTCTGAGCCTTGTGTGGTGGTGAAGTTACCATCAATAGAAATTGGATTGCTTTGGTCTGAACCGATTGACGCTAGGTCATCTTCATCAACCGTAATAGCATCTACGTCAGTAATAACTGGCTTATCGTCCACGATGGTGACCGGGATAGTGGCATTTGTGGTGTCACCATCAAAGTCGGTCGCGATGATTGGGAAGTTGAGCGTTAACTCATCACTATCAACAGCATGATCGATTGGGCCTTCAAGCGTGAAGTTATAAGAGCCATCAGTGTTCACTGTCAGTGTAAAGACCGACTCGGTGCCTGCTGTTGCTTGATAGGTAAAGCTGCCATCGCCGTTTGCGGTTTCAGTTAGCGTGACTGCCACGCCTTGTGATGTAAGGCCATCAACTGGTGTTGAAGAAGCATCGAGCTGATAACTCACCACTCGGTCAGAGCCTTGTGTGGTGGTGAAGTTGCCATCGATTGAAATCGGGTCAGTCTGATCTGAGCCAATCGTGCTTAAGTCATCTTCATCAACGGTAATCGCATCGACATCAGTAATGGTCGGTTTATCATCCACGATGGTGACTGGGATCGTTTCTGTGGTGGTATCACCATCAAAATCCGTTGCGATGATTGGGAAGTTCAGTGTTAACTCATCACTGTCTGTCGCATGGTCGATTGGACCTTGGAGCGTGAAGTTATATGAGCCATCCGTATTAACGGTCAGCGTGAAGACAGCATCGGTTCCCGCAGTTGCTTCATAGGTGTAGCTACCGTCGCCGTTTGCGGTTTCAGTCAGCGTCACTGCCACACCTTGTGATGTTAGACCATCAACTGGCGTTGCAGCAGTATCTAATTGGTATCTTACTACCCCATCAGAGCCTTGCGTTGTAGTGAAGTTGCCATCGATTGAAATTGGATCTGAGCCGTCGGAGCCAATCGTCGCTAAGTCATCTTCATCCACGCGGATTGCGTCTACGTCAGTGATGGTTGGTTTATCATCAACGATGGTGACAGGTAACGTCTTCGATGAGGTGTCGCCATCAAAGTCTGTTGCGATAATCGGGAAGTCGATTTGCAGACTGTCGCTATTCACCGCATGGTCTAGTGGGCCCTGCAGAGTAAAGGTGTAGCTGCCATCTGGCTTCACCACCAGTTCAAATACGGCATTGCCATCTGCTGTGGCAGTGTAAGTAAAGCTGCCATCACCATTTGTTGTCTCAGCAAGTACGACAGGCTCACCATGAGAGGTTAACCCTGCTACTGGATCTGCTGTTGCATCAAGCTGGTATTTAACAACGCTGTCCGAGCCTTCAGTTGTGCTGAAAGACCCCGACATAAACGCATCATCGTTTTGGTCTGAGCCAATTGAAGCGAGATCATCTTCGTCCACCGTGAGTGGAACAACGTTGTCAATGGTTGGAACGTCATCAGTAATCGTAACTGGAATGGTCGCGGTCGTCGTATCGCCATCAAAGTCTGTTGCAATGATTGGGAAGTTCAGTACTAGCTCATCGTTGTTTAACGCGTGATCGATTGGCCCTTCTAGACGGAAGTTGTATGTGCCGTCTGCATTCACATTCATGGTGAAAACCGGATTGCCATCCGCGGTAGCCACGTAAGTGAAGCTGCCATCGGCATTCGCAGTCTCTACCAAAGTAACAGGCTCACCTTGAGAAGTTAAACCTGAAACAGGATCAGCCGTTGAATCAAGTTGGTAGCTCACCACACGGTCTGAACCTTGAGTGGTCGTGAACGCGCCTTCAACATAAACAGCGTCAGTTTGGTCTGAGCCAATACCTGATAAATCATCTTCGTCTACTGCAAGAGGCACAACATTATCTATGATTGGTGCATCATCCGTGATCGTGACTGGAATGGTTGCCGAAGTCGTATCACCATCAAAATCGGTGGCAATAATTGGGAAATCAATCGTCAGGCTGTCGCTGTTAGTTGCATGGTCAATCGGACCTTGCAGCGTAAAGTCGTACGTACCATCTGTTGCGACATTCAACGTGAAGACAGGATTGCCGTCAGCGGTCGCAACATAAGTAAAGCTGCCGTCGCCATTCGCGGTTTCCACCAAGGTAATCGCCTCACCTTGAGACGTTAGCCCCGCAACAGGATCAGCGGTTGAATCCAGTTGATAGCTCACCACTCGGTCAGAGCCTTGAGTGGTCGTAAACGCGCCTTCAACGAACAGATCGCCGCCAGGGTCGGAACCCACACCGCTAAGGTCGTCTTCATCGACACTTAACGCATCCACCGCTGTGATGGTCGGTACATCATCAACAATCGTGACTGGAATGGTTTCAGTGACAGTGTCGCCATCAAAGTCGGTTGCGATAATTGGGAAGTTTAGTGTCAACTCGTCACTATCAACCGCGTGATCAATCGGCCCTTCTAGCGTGAAGTTATAAGAGCCATCAGTATTCACAGTCAGCGTAAAGACCGCTTCAGAGCCCGCTGTTGCTTCGTAGGTAAAACTGCCATCACCATTTGCAGTTTCTGTTAGCGTGACAGCCACACCTTGCGAGGTTAAACCGTCAACTGGTGTTGATGTGCCATCGAGTTGGTAGCTCACCACTCGGTCTGAACCTTGCGTGGTGGTGAAGTTACCATCAATAGAAATCGGGTTGCTTTGGTCTGAGCCAATTGACGCTAGATCATCTTCATCAACCGTAATGGAATCCACGTCAGTAATAACTGGCTTATCGTCTACGATCGTCACTGGGATAGTGGCATTTGTGGTGTCGCCATCAAAGTCGGTCGCGATGATTGGGAAGTTCAGTATCAACTCATCACTATCTACTGCGTGGTCGATTGGACCTTCAAGCGTGAAGTTATAGCTACCATCAGTATTCACTGTCAGCGTAAAGACCGCTTCAGTACCCGCTGTCGCCTCGTAAGTAAAGCTGCCATCACCGTTTGCGGTTTCAGTCAGCGTGACGGCCACGCCTTGTGATGTAAGGCCGTCAACTGGTGTTGCAGAAGCATCAAGCTGATAGCTCACCACTCGGTCCGAGCCTTGTGTGGTGGTGAAGTTGCCATCGATTGAAATCGGGTCAGTTTGATCTGAGCCAATCGTGCCTAAATCATCTTCATCAACGGTAATCGCATCGACATCGGTAATGGTCGGCTTATCATCCACGATGGTGACTGGGATCGTTTCTGTGGTGGTATCACCATCAAAATCCGTCGCGATGATTGGGAAGTTCAGTGTCAGCTCATCACTGTCTGTCGCATGGTCAATTGGCCCCTGAAGCGTGAAGTTGTATGAACCATCCGTATTCACGGTCAGCGTAAATACGGCTTCAGTTCCTGCTGTCGCTTCATAAGTGTAGCTACCGTCGCCGTTTGCAGTTTCCGTCAGCGTCACTGCCACACCTTGCGATGTTAGGCCATCAACTGGCGTTGCAGCAGTATCTAATTGGTAGCTTACTACCCCATCAGAACCTTGCGTTGTAGTGAAGTTGCCATCGATTGAAATTGGATCTGAGCCGTCAGAGCCAATCGTCGCTAGGTCATCTTCATCCACACGGATTGCGTCTACGTCAGTGATGGTTGGTTTATCATCAACGATAGTGACAGGTAACGTCTCCGATGAGGTGTCGCCATCAAAGTCTGTTGCGATAATCGGGAAGTCGATTTGCAGACTGTCGCTATTCACCGCATGGTCTAGTGGACCTTGCAGTGTAAAGTTGTAGCTGCCATCTGGCTTCACAATCAATTCAAATACGGCATTGCCATCTGCCGTGGCTGTGTAAGTAAAACTACCGTCGCCGTTAGCAGTTTCAGCAAGCACGACAGGCTCACCATGAGAGGTCAACCCAGATACTGGATCTGCTGTTGCATCAAGCTGGTATTTAACAACGCTGTCTGAGCCTTCAGTTGTGGTGAAAGAACCCGACATAAACGCATCATCGTTTTGGTCTGAGCCAATTGAGGCGAGATCATCTTCGTCCACCGTGAGTGGAACAACGTTGTCGATAGTTGGAACGTCATCAGTAATCGTGACGGGAATGGTCGCGGTCGTCGTATCGCCGTCAAAGTCTGTTGCAATGATTGGGAAGTTCAGTACTAATTCATCGCTGTTTAACGCGTGATCGACCGGCCCTTCCAGACGGAAATTGTATGTGCCATCAGCATTCACGTTCATGGTGAAAACCGGATTGCCATCCGCGGTAGCCACGTAAGTAAAGCTGCCATCAGCATTCGCAGTCTCTACCAGAGTAACTGGCTCACCTTGGGAGGTTAGCCCCGAAACAGGATCAGAAGTTGAATCAAGTTGGTAGCTCACCACACGGTCTGAACCTTGGGTAGTGGTGAACGCGCCTTCAACAAACACAGCGTCAGTTTGGTCTGAGCCAATACCTGATAAATCATCTTCGTCTACAGCCAGAGGCAAAACATTATCGATGATTGGTGCATCATCCGTAATCGTGACTGGAATGGTTGCCGAAGTCGTATCACCATCAAAATCGGTGGCAATAATTGGGAAATCAATCGTCAGGCTGTCACTGTTAGCTGCATGGTCAATCGGGCCTTGCAGCGTAAAATCGTAAGTGCCATCTGTTGCTACGTTTAACGTGAATACCGGATTGCCGTCTGCGGTCGCCACATAAGTAAAGCTGCCATCACCGTTGGCGGTTTCCACCAAGATAATCGCCTCACCTTGAGAGGTCAGCCCCGCAACAGGATCAGCCGTTGAATCCAGTTGATAGCTCACCACTCGGTCAGAGCCTTGAGTGGTCGTAAACGCGCCTTCAACGAACAGATCGCCGCCTGGGTCTGAACCCACACCGCCAAGGTCATCTTCATCGACGCTCAACGCATCCACCGCTGTGATGGTCGGTACATCATCAACAATTGTGACTGGAATGGTTTCCGTAACGGTATCGCCATCAAAGTCGGTTGCGATAATTGGGAAGTTCAGTATCAGCTCATCACTATCAACCGCGTGATCAATTGGCCCCTCTAGTGTGAAGTTGTAAGAGCCATCAGTATTCACAGTCAAAGTAAATACAGGGTTGCCACCCGCAGTCGCTTCATAAGTGAAACTGCCGTCACCGTTTGCCGTTTCAGTCAGCGTTACCGCTACACCTTGCGATGTTAAACCGTCAACTGGTGTTGATGTGCCATCGAGTTGGTAGCTCACCACTCGGTCTGAACCTTGTGTGGTGGTGAAGTTACCATCAATAGAAATTGGATTGCTTTGGTCTGAACCGATTGACGCTAGATCATCTTCATCAACCGTAATGGTGTCGACGTCGGTAATAACAGGCTTATCGTCCACGATCGTCACAGGGATCGTGGCGTTTGTGGTATCGCCATCAAAGTCTGTTGCGATGATTGGGAAGTTCAGTGTCAGCTCGTCGCTATCAACAGCATGATCGATTGGACCTTCAAGCGTGAAGTTATAGCTACCATCAGTATTCACTGTCAGCGTAAAGACCGCTTCAGTCCCCGCTGTCGCCTCGTAAGTAAAGCTGCCATCACCATTTGCGGTTTCCGTCAGTGTGACTGCCACGCCTTGTGATGTGAGTCCAGCCACTGGTGTTGCTGAAGCATCAAGCTGATAGCTCACTACTCGGTCAGAGCCTTGTGTGGTGGTGAAGCTACCATCAATAGAAATCGGGTCAGTCTGGTCCGAACCAATCGTGCCTAAATCATCTTCATCAACAGTAATCGCATCAACATCGGTAATAGTTGGCTTATCATCCACGATGGTAACAGGCAATACGATTTGGCTTGTGTCACCATCGAAGTCTGTAGCAATAACGCTAAAATCAAGGGTTAAGCTGTCGCTATTTGCCGCATGGTCAATTGGACCTTGCAGCTCAAAACTGTACGAGCCGTCGGTATTCAAAATTAATGTGAAAACTGCACTGCCATTTGCCGTTGCGCTGTAGGTGTAACTGCCATCTGCATTTTGCGTTTCGGCAATGGAAACGGTTTGACCTTGAGATTGCAGGCCATTTAAAGAATCAGCGTTTACATCCAACTGATACTGTACGACGCCATCAGAACCTTGAGTTGTCGTAAACTGACCTTCGACCAGCGTTGACTGTGATTGGTCAGAGCCTACCAAACTTAAGTCATCTTCATCGACGGTAAGAGCGACAACGTCATTAATGGTTGGCACATCATCGGCAATGGTTACCGGTAGAACAAGTGAACTGGTGTCACCGTCAAAGTCCGTTGCGACAATAGTGAAGTCTAGAGTTAAGCTATCGCTACCCACAGCATGATCGATTGGACCTTCAAGGGTAAATGAATAAGAACCGTCAGGGTTCACTTGTAAGGTGAAGATAGCGTCCCCTTCTGCCGTTGCAGAATAGGTAAAGCTGCCATCTGAATTGGTTGTTTCCGTCAGAGAGATAGATCGCCCCTGCGATTCCAACCCATTGAGTGGATCAGTGCCGCTCTCTAATTGATAACTTACAACACGGTCTGAGCCCTGAGTCGTCGTGAAGCTACCTTGCGCGAACACAGAGTCGCTTTGATCGGAGCCAATGCTTGATAAATCGTCTTCATCGACGGCTAGCGCATCAACGCCATCAATCGAAGGAACGTCATCTTGAACTTGAATGACAATTTGCGCAGCTTCTGGTGTGTTCGAACCTTCGGTAATAGAGGAGCGGTCACCATCCGCATCTACCGCGTAAACTGGCAGTGAGAAAGTGAGCGAGTCATCGTTAGCACCCGTATGGTCAAGTTGTTCATACAAGTTGAATTGGTATTCGCCCAATGCAGGTGCATCAATCGCCACATCAAATACGGTAATACGCACACCATCCAGCTCGATGAAGCCTTCGTAAGTACGTACGCCGTTACTCTCGGACGCTAGTTCTAGTTGAACAACCTGCCCTTGAGATTGGAGTTCTCCACCAACATTGAACTCTGTAGGTTCCAACTCATAGTGATCAATGATGTCACTTCCGACCGCTGTCGTGATCGACCCAGTACCACTTGTTACTGCCGCGCCTTCCTGTGAACCTTGGTCAACCCCCGCCTCATCTAAAGACAAGCCCGTCACGTTCTCAATCACTGGGTTATCGCCATCGAGGATGGTCATCGTAAAGGTGTTGCTTGCCGTATCTTGGTCATAGTCGACGATTGTGGTTGGTAAAGAGAGCTCAATCGTATCTTCACCGTTTGTTTGTTCTAACGGCTTAAATTGCTCAAATTGGTAGGTACCATCAGTATTCAGACTGATGGTTAAGACGGTTTAATTCGAGCCAGCAATGGACAAGGTGATAGTACTGCCGTCTTCAGAGAGTACCGCTTCTGTCGCCTGATTATCACTCAGTAGGCCATCGAACTGACTAAGTCCTTCTTGATTAAACGTGACCGTTGCCAATTGATCACTACCAATATCAACAAAGGTGCCAGTAATTGGTGTAGAAGAAGATTCAACGTTTTCAAAAGTAACGTTTTGCGGCGCAGGATCATCGCCATCAATAACGGTTGTCGTAAAATCGATAGGCGCTTGAATGCTGTTACCACCAATATCTGCACCTGTAATATCAAAAGCAATATTGATTTGATCACCGACGATCGATACTTGGCCATCAGCAACAGACGCAACATGGTCAACGCCCTGGCTAATCGTGGTAACGACTTCTAACTCTAAATCACGGCCTACAGATGTCGCTTCGATCTCGATACGAAGCACTTCGTTACCTTCTTGAGTACCGATAATGGCATTTTGCGCTTCGTCATAAACGAACGCCACTGGCTGACCACCAGAGGTAATATCACTGTTAAGCTCAGTCAACAAAGACTCTAAAGAAGACGTTTCGGGTACAAATGAAGCAGTATCAAGTGCGAGATCCCCTGCTTCAACCAGCACACTAGACGAAATGGTTTGCGGGTAGCTTGATAGAGAAATTGAGCCTTCTGTTACGCTAGATTGCAGTGACTGCCCACCATCAGCAAAAATCGTGACATTCAAACCGTCATCTTCGTCGCGATCATCTTCTCCGCTGCGAGTCGCAGACGTTTCAAAAAAAGTAGAAGCGAGTACTTCCGGGTTATTATATTCAACCGTCACGTAGCCAGCATTAGCCGAGCCTTCAGCACCTGCGCCAGCAGCTGTTGCTTCTAAGATAGCGGTAGGGTCAGCTCCGTCTAAAATAGCTTGCTGGATAGCGGCAATATCGTTGGCGCCGAAGTCAGCACTTCCAATAGCCGTTGGGTCAAAAGTCACCAAGCCATTAACTGGAGATTGTACCAATACTGGTTCTAACGGTTCAGAAGAAGGCACAGGAAGACAAGCAACACAATTTGCATCGACCAGATAAAGCTCATTATTTATCTGTACGTCGAGAGAAGCATTATTTTCTGTGATAATAATCTCGCCAGGTCTTAACTCATCCCCCGCTTTTATGACCTTAACGTTTCCATCCAGGCCCAAAACCAAAACTTCACCTTTGACAGCATTTACAATCGCGCTCTGCGGTACCGTGTGCGTACTCATCTGACCTCCGTTAATGGCTTACGTTTCCCATTAACCTTTTTAGATAATTTCTTATTAATTTAGTGCGGCATACTGCACACCTTTATACGATTAAACTAAGTATTGAATCATTAAACAATCGATAAATACCCTACTACCAAGCAACATAAGTAAAACTTACTCGTAGTCACAGAAATGTGACACATGTGCTGACGCGTAGATATCGAATAATTATATGAAATTGATACCTTATTCTGATTAAGTGTAGTTGTTTTAAGAAAAGAAGAGAGATGAAATCATTCAGCTAAACGCCAGACTGCCGGTTGCGATCAATAATGGAAGAAAAGCAATGAGAATGTTGTATACACCGGAGCGTGATGACATCTTAATCAATATCGGTGACGAAAAAAACGTAACGATTAAATATTGAACAACATAAATTGCAGGACAAAATGCAACGATAAAAAAGTGGCTTACGATATGAATCCCCGCACACCACGAGTTCGGTTTTGTTCTGATATACAGCAAAAAAAACACGAGCAAGCTAATAATAAAATACATAAACACAGCACTTGAAAATAATTATCATTTTCAATCATATGTAAATATTCCCTTACTTTCAATGGTGTTTGAGCTATTAATGTCATCGTTATTATCAATCAACACAATAAGTAAAATTATCAGTAATTCCAGTCCTAAACGTTTGCGTAATCGCTAACCTTCTCTTAACCTTGATTTGAGGCTTTTATCACGGTTTTTCCATTGATATAGTGCGTCCATACAACAAAAAAAGACCATTCGAGGCATGGAGCTTCCTCATTAATCTCAAGATGAGAAGAATTGGTACCGACAAAATTCGGCAGATTTTAAGAGGGTCAAAAAATGGACATGAATATGGTTGAGATTTTAGGTTATGCAGCTTCAATCATGGTCGCTATTTCGCTAACTATGAAAGATATTGTTAAGCTTCGTATCCTTAACTTTATTGGTTGTGCGCTATTTACTGCTTACGGACTAATGATTGATTCTTGGCCTGTAGTACTAACTAACGGTTTTATTGCTTGCGTTAACATCTACTTCCTAGCAAAAATGCAGCAGGAAAAAAAAAGCCTAGAGCCTGAGAAAGCGCAATAGCATTCAAACAATAAAAGCCCGCAAATCATAAGATTGCGGGCTTTTGCTTTTAACATTCCCTTTCTATCACAGCATCCTTAAACGAGCGCTAACGAACCCAGCTAAGTGCTAGTGTTTCTCGACGAGAAAACATGTCCACATGCGATGAAATGATCGCCTTCACCGTATTCAGTTTCTCTTCTGAATCCGCCTCACAGGTTATAGTTAAGCTAGATGCACAAAGGTTAAACTCAGCTTTTCCCGTCGGAAATGTCACCAAACCGCTATTTTCATTCCAAGTAGCAGGAACTTTTCGTCCAAAATGCCGACAAAGCGTCACTAAGTATTTGTCAGCGTGTTCGCTATCTATTCGGGTGCTTTCTTTAATCATGAACTTACTCGTTACTTTGAAACGTCCTATGAAGAACCTTGTTAGAATTGATAAGCTGCAGAGAGCTTGAAGTTGCGACCCGGCTCGTAGTCATCAAGCGTGAAGCCACGTGCAGTCCCCGAACGAGACGCATGAGAGCTGTACAACTCGTCAAATACATTATCAATACCAAAGGTCACCGACAGCCCATCAATATCAGACGGCACCCATTGAGCGTATAGATTATGCACATCATAACTTGCTTTCTTTGGCTGACCATCAAAGACGTTGTCTTCCTCTAGAACAAACATTGAGTTCCACCCGAAGATCGTTTCTAAAGCGTCTGACTGGTAATCCAAAGTTAGAGCAATGCTATCACCCATATCAATGCTACGCCCATTGCCCCCAGCAACAGGACCACCAGTATTCTTGTTTTTGGTGTCCGACTTAGAGTAAGAAAGTTTGCTGTTAAACTTGTCGTAACCATAAGAAGCACTTGCTTCAAAGCCTTTAATCTCAACATCACCTAAGTTGTAAATCAGGTAAGTTTGAGTCGCGTTTTGGTACTGATCTGCAATGTAATCATCAATTTCCGTTTGGAATACCGTAATATTCGCCCCAAAGAAATGCTTATCAAAGGTTTTATCAAAACGAACACCACCCTGCGTGTTCAATCCCGTTTCTGGCTTTAACCCATCCTCTAAAAATGCAACGTCTTGGTAAGCAATAAAGGTTTCCATTAGCTCTGGACCTTTAAATAGAGAGCGTGCACTCGCAAACAACGTCCAATC
>NZ_JAWOWL010000039.1:0-51699 GCF_033340395.1 Vibrio sp. 1159
GTCTACGTTTCGCGATCCGTGAAGGTGGCCGTACAGTAGGTGCTGGTGTTGTTGCTAAGATCTTCGACTAATTCATAACGAATTAAACGAAATCTTGCACTGTTCTTCTTTTTGAAGAAAGCGCATCGAAAAGGGAAGCTTAGGCTTCCCTTTTTCATTTCTAGATTACATTTAGTTATAAGTGTTGAAATAAAAGACGTCACTTTTTCGATTTAAAAACAGAGTTTTACCGACTTTATTTCTTAACGCTTTTACTCACCCCTCTTAACCCTTTGATCTTTTCCTGCAGCGGTAAAATCGTTATAACCAAATATTCTGAGCGGACACCATAATGCGACTGGTAACAAGAACTATTCTTGTTTATATTGTTTGTCACAGATTAGTTTTATAGGTTTTTTGAGTATGTACGTTTGTCTTTGTCATGGTGTCTCCGACAAAAAAATCAGGAAGTTGGCGATAGATGAAGGCGTAACAGATATTAAAGGAATCAAAAAGTGCACGGCATTGGGCAGCCAATGTGGTAAGTGCATCAGACAGGCCAAGGAAATTTTAGCGGAAACTAGTTACACGGAATTTAAACAAGCCAGCTAATTGCTGTAAGTATGCAGTAATTATTTGCCTTACATTTTGACACCTTCTCATTTGCTTCTACATTTAAATGAAGCCAAAGAGGAGGGTTTTGTCATGAAAGGCGATCCAATCATCATTCAACATCTCAATAAAGTGCTCGGTAACGAGCTCGTCGCTATTAATCAGTATTTTCTTCATGCCCGAATGTATAAAGACTGGGGCTTAAAGCACCTAGCAGACAAGGAATATCACGAATCTATCGATGAGATGAAACATGCCGATCATCTAATTGAGCGTATTTTGTTCCTTGAAGGCTTACCGAACCTACAAGATTTAGGTAAGTTGATGATTGGTGAAGATACCAAGGAAATGCTCGAGTGTGACTTAAAGCTTGAAATGGCGGCTATTCCAGATTTAAAAGATGCGATTGCTTACGCTGAAGATATTCGAGATTATGTGTCTCGAGATTTATTCCAAGACATTCTTGAAGATGAAGAAGAACATGTTGATTGGCTAGAGACGCAACTTGGCTTGATTGAAATGTCTGGTATTGAGAATTATCTCCAAGCGCAATACGTGGACGAAGAGTAACGATACTATCTAAGTTTGCATACTCCAATAATAGTAATAAGAAAGAGCACCTGACTCGAAAATCGGGTGCTTAACCCCGTTATCTGGTCTAATCTCTTTTATTATCGGCTTTTTAAGGATATTGCTCGCAATCTTGCCTATGAAGTTTGATTTCTATCCGATAGAATTTATGCCCCCTTACCTAAAAATAAAAAAGAGAAACGTCCATGTCTGAAGACAACCACCAAGCAGCCACTCCAGAAGAAGAACATCGCCAAAAAGCATTGGATTACCATGCTTATCCAACTCCAGGAAAGATTGCTGTCGAACTGACAAAGCCTGCGGAAACGGCGGGTGATCTTGCCCTTGCATACAGCCCAGGAGTTGCAGAGCCAGTGCGTGAAATCGCACAAAACCCGGATAACGTGTACAAGTACACTGCAAAAGGGAACATGGTTGCTGTTATTTCTAACGGTACCGCTATTCTAGGTCTAGGTAACCTAGGTCCACTTGCATCTAAGCCAGTGATGGAAGGTAAAGCGTTACTGTTTAAGCGTTTTGCAGGTCTTGACTCTATTGATATTGAAGTTAAGCACCGCACGATCGATGAATTTGTTGATACTGTTGCGAGCATTGCAGACACTTTTGGCGGTATTAACCTTGAAGATATTAAAGCACCAGACTGTTTTGAGATTGAAAAGCGTCTGATTGAACGTTGTGATGTACCAGTATTCCACGATGATCAACATGGTACTGCTATTGTAACGGCAGCGGGTATGCTGAATGCAATCGAACTTCAAGGTAAGAAACTTGAAGATTCAACAATTGTTTGTCTTGGCGCTGGCGCTGCCGCTGTAGCGTGTATGGAGCTTCTGATCAAATGCGGCGCAATGCGCGAAAAAATCTACATGCTAGATCGCAAAGGTGTGATTCACACTCGTCGTGATGATCTTAATGAATATAAGCAGCTATTTGCGAACAATACAGATAAGCGCACACTAGAAGACGTGATTGAAGGTGCAGATCTGTTCCTAGGTGTATCTGGTCCAAACCTATTGCCAGCGGAAGCGTTGAAGTTGATGGCAGATAAGCCAATCGTATTCGCATGTTCTAACCCGGATCCTGAAATCAAGCCGGAACTTGCTCACGCAGTTCGTGATGACTTGATCATGGGCACTGGCCGTAGTGATTATCCTAACCAAGTTAACAACGTATTGTGTTTCCCATTCATTTTCCGCGGTGCTCTTGATGTGCGTGCAAGTGAAATCAATGATGAAATGAAACTTGCAGCCGTTGAGGCGATTCGTGAGCTAGCAAAAGAGCCTGTACCTGAAGCCGTATTGAAGGCTGCAGGTGTTGATAAGCTAGAGTTTGGTGCGGACTATATTATTCCAAAACCAATGGATTCACGTTTGCTACCACGTGTTGCAAAAGCGGTTGCTCAGGCGGCGGTTAATTCAGGTGTAGCTCGTATCGAGATGCCTGAAAACTACATGGCAGAGTAATATATCTTTCAGATGTGATACACAAAAATGGGACGCTATTGCGTCCCATTTTTATGTCATTCATTTGGCTCGAGGCAAGAGTTATTACCTGAAACCTCTTATCAGGCTTTTTTATTCTTCGTCGAATGACTCAAATTCGATGCCCATTTCCGTCATCAGCGCTTTTACTTCTGTTGGAATATCATCAGGACGGTCTTTACGAAGGTCTTCATCTGTCGGAAGTGGCTGACCTGTGTACGCGTGCAAAAATGCCTCGCATAGCAATTCGCTATTGGTTGCATGGCGTAAGTTATTGATCTGACGGCGAGTACGCTCATCAGTTAGCACCTTTAAAACTTTTAGCGGGATAGAGACGGTAATTTTTTTTACTTGTTCGCTTTTTTTGCCGTGCTCTGCATATGGGCTAATGTATTCGCCATTCCAGTCAGCCATTGCACACCTTCATTTATGTAATCGGTTAAAAATAATTTAGGTGCTGATTTTAGCTGCATTTACCGCCATAAGCAAAGACATATAGACGTCTAGAAGTGTTGACGTCTCATTTTTTGACGAGTAAAGTGAACATAACAGCAAAGGAAGCGTGTTGATCACTTTATGTTACACATTAGATATAGCGCATTCCTATTTAGAAGTCATTACCCGTGAAAGGATACACCCATGAGCACTCGCAAACCTGCGACCATTGCAGTACGCACTGGTATTGAATCAGACAGCCAATATCATGCTGTCGTTCCACCTATTTATCTTTCCACTAACTATGGTTTTCCTGCTTTTGGTGAAGTGCCCAAGTATGATTACACACGATCTGGTAATCCAAACCGCGGACTGTTGGAAAGTGCGCTATCTGAACTCGAGTCTGGAAAAGGAGCGGTTGTTACTAATTGCGGTACGTCGGCATTAAATTTATGGGTTTCCGCTTTTCTCGGCCCAGATGATCTCATTATTGCTCCTCACGATTGTTATGGTGGTACCTATCGTCTTTTTAATACCCGAGCTAACAAAGGCGATTTTAAGGTTCAGTTTGTCGATCAATCAGACGAACAGGCTTTAGATGCTGCATTGGCACAAAAACCAAAACTCATTTTGCTAGAAACTCCGTCAAACCCTCTGGTTCGCGTAGTGGATATTGCAGCTACTTGTGAAAAAGCGAAACAAATCGGCGCGTTAGTTGCGGTGGACAATACCTTTTTGACACCCGTGTACCAAAAACCTTTAGAGCTAGGTGCGGATTTTGTTATCCACTCCACAACAAAGTACATCAACGGTCATTCGGACGTAATTGGTGGAGTAATCATCACCAACACAGAAGCGCATGCAGAAGAGCTTGCATGGTGGGGTAATTGTATTGGTGCAACGGGCACACCTTTCGATAGTTACATGACACTGCGAGGTATTCGTACGCTTGCTGCTCGTATGAGAGTACATGAAGAGAGCTCACAGCAGGTACTGGCTTACCTACAGAAACAAGCGTTAGTTAAAACTATCTATCATCCAAGCCTGCCGGAACATCCAGGTCATGACATCGCTAAAAAGCAGCAAACGGGCTTTGGCTCTATGTTGAGTTTTGAGTTTGCTGGTTCGTTTGAACAGTTAAAGGTGTTTGTGAAAGAGCTCCAACTGTTTTCATTAGCAGAGTCATTAGGTGGTGTAGAAAGTTTGATTTGCCACCCAGCATCCATGACGCACCGTGCAATGGGTGAGGAGGCGCTGGCGGAGGCTGGGGTCTCTCATCAACTATTGCGTTTGTCTGTCGGTTTGGAAGATGCACAAGACCTCATCACAGATTTAGAACAAGCGTTCGCTAAAGCTACCCAGTAATAGGAGACGATAACAATGACTGTACAACGTCAGCTGCATAAGTTTGGTGGCAGTAGCTTAGCAAACCCAGAATGCTACTTACGCGTTGTGGGTATTCTCAAGGAGTATTCGACAGAAAATGATCTGGTGGTCGTCTCTGCTGCAGGAAAAACCACTAACCGCTTGATTGAGTTTTTGGAAGGGTTAAATAAAGATGGCCGAATTGCGCATGAAGCGCTTCAAAGCTTAAGACAGTTTCAAACTGAGCTAATAGAAAGCTTGTTGGAGAGTGAAGCAAAAGAAGAGCTGTTAGCTTTATTACATGATGAGTTCAGTACTCTCTCGGAGCTGACTGCACCACTCACTAATGCGCAAAAATCTGCGGTACTGGGACACGGAGAAGTATGGTCTGCTCGCCTATTGGCCGCGTTATTATCTCAACGTTCTATCCCTGCGGTTGCACAAGATGCACGAGCGTTTTTACGTGCAGAAGCGGGAACTCAACCAGAGGTTGATCGCGCTCGTTCATACCCTTTAATTAAAGAGATCCTCGCGCAGCATAACCATAAACGTGTGGTAATTACTGGATTTATGGCTCAGAACGAGGCAGGAGAAACCATTCTACTTGGTCGTAACGGCTCTGACTATTCTGCAACGGTCATAGGCGCGCTTGCTGAAGTCAGTACTGTCACGATTTGGAGTGATGTTGCTGGTGTCTATAGTGCCGATCCACGTTTGGTGTCTGACGCTTGTTTATTACCGTTACTTCGATTGGATGAAGCCAGTGAACTTGCTCGCTTAGCTGCCCCAGTGCTACACAGTCGTACGCTTCAGCCTGTGGCGCAAAGTACCATGGACCTTAATCTCAAGTGTAGCTATCTGCCAGAGTCGGGTTCTACTCGTATTGAGCGTGTATTGGCATCTGGTCGTGGCGCTAAAATTATTACTTCACTGGATGATGTTTTATTGGTGCAATTGTCTTTCATGCATGGGCACGACTTCGAAAAAACACAGAGTGATGTATTACAAGCGTTGCAGCGCGCGCAATTAGAGCCACTGGCATTTGAAGCTCAATCCGATCAGCACACGCTACGCTTGGCTTACACCGCAGAAATCGCCGGTGGTGCATTGAAACACTTGCAAGAGCTTGCGGTAGAGGCAGAAATTAAGCTAAAAGAAGGTTACTCGCTCTTAGCTGCGGTAGGTGCAGGCGTTACGAAAAACGCCAATCATTGCTTTGGCTTTTATCAGAAGCTAAAGCACTCTCCGGTAGAATTTATCTCTGAAACAGACTCAGGGCTGAGCCTAGTCGCTGTTTTGCGCCGTACTGATACCGAGACGTTGGTTCAAACGATTCATAGCCAGTTGTTCCAAGCGCAAAAACGCGTGGCAGTGGCTTTATGTGGCAAGGGTAATATTGGTTCTAGTTGGTTAAATTTATTTGCGACGCAAAAAAGTGAGCTCGAAAAACGTCATGGTATGAGCTTTGATCTTGTCGCGGTTGTGGATAGCCAAACCTATTGGTTCGATGAGCAAGGTATTGAGGCGGCGAGTGTTGCTGAACGATTTGATGATGAAAGCATAGCCAACAATGGGGATTGGCTGGCACGTTTGGGAGCGCTTAAAAGCTATGATGAAGCCGTCGTGCTTGATGTTACCGCGAGTAAAGAGTTAGCTCAGCGCTACGTAGAAATCGCACAGCAAGGCATTCATTTGATTTCCGCTAACAAAGTGGCCGGTTCCGCAGATAGTCAGTACTACCATCAGGTTCAAGATGCATTCGCTAAAATTGGTCGTCATTGGCTATACAACGCAACGGTTGGTGCTGGGTTACCGATAAACCATACCGTGCGAGATCTTCGTGAAAGTGGGGATGAAATCGTCGCTCTATCGGGTATTTTCTCGGGGACGCTATCATGGCTGTTCCAACAGTTTGATGGTTCTGTGCCATTTAATGATTTAGTCGATCTTGCTTGGCAGCAAGGTTTAACCGAACCTGATCCTCGTTCTGATTTAGATGGCTCCGATGTAATGCGCAAGTTAGTCATCTTGGCTCGAGAGTCGGGCCTAGATATAGAACCAGACAGCGTTAAAGTTGAGTCTTTGGTGCCAGAAGAATTAAGAGAACTGAGCTTAGATGATTTCTTCGATAATGGAGCGTTGTTGAGTGAAATACTTCAAGAGCGTCTGACAAAAGCACAGAGAAACGATCAAGTCCTTCGCTATGTGGCGCGTTTAGAAAAAAATGGTAAAGCAACGGTGGGAGTCGAAGCGTTATCTCGTGAGCACGCGCTCGCCAACTTATTGCCATGCGATAACATTTTTGCCATAGAGAGCAAGTGGTACAAAGATAACCCTCTGGTCATTCGAGGACCAGGCGCAGGCAGAGAAGTGACAGCCGGCGCTATTCAATCCGACCTCAACCGATTGGCTGGTTTATTTTAAAGTTGCGATTGACCTAAAAACCCTGGAATTAATCCAGGGTTTTTTATTCCCCTATCAGTGCCATACTGAAGTCATAACCCGTGCAAAATGGCGAGATGATGCTCAAGTAGAAACTTGAACTATCTTCATTATTAACTTGAGAAAAATTCATAATTACAAGGTTGACATTAAATCGTATTCAATACATTCTGTAGACATATAGACGTCTAAACGTCGATTTTAAGGATTTGTTTTCGTGGCGGAGTGCCGCAGGGAGAGTAAGATGGGATATACGCACGCAGGCCATATCGACGCCTTGAACCAGAATATTGCTGAGTTATCAGATAACATCAATGTATCGTTTGAGTTTTTTCCGCCAAGCAGCGCTAAGATGGAAGAAACACTTTGGAATTCAGTGCACCGTCTTAAAACGCTTCAACCTAAATTTGTTTCTGTGACTTACGGTGCGAACTCCGGCGAGCGTGACAGAACACACTCCATCATTAAAGAAATTAAAGCCACAACCGGATTGGTTGCCGCTCCCCATCTCACTTGTATTGATGCGACTCGTGAAGAGTTGATTAATATTGCCGATGATTATTGGAACAATGGTATTGAAAATATCGTCGCTCTGCGTGGTGATATTCCTCCAGGTGGCGGTGCGCCTGATATGTATGCCTCGGATTTGGTTGAGCTGCTGAAATCACGCCACGATTTCGATATCTCCGTTGCAGCATTCCCTGAGGTTCACCCTGAAGCTAAAAGCGCACAGTCTGACTTATTGAACCTAAAACGTAAGGTAGATGCAGGTGCAAACCGTGCTATTACTCAGTTCTTTTTTGACGTTGAGTCTTACCTGCGATTCCGTGACCGTTGTGTAGCGGCAGGAATTGACGTAGAAATTGTGCCAGGAATTTTGCCTGTATCGAACTTTAAGCAAGCGTCTCGCTTTGCGGCACAGAACAATGTGAAAGTACCAGGATGGATGAGCAAACAATTCGATGGCTTGGATGATGATCCGGTGACTCGCCAGCTTGTAGGAGCTAGCCAAGCTATTGATATGGTGCGTGTACTGAGTCGTGAAGGGGTTAAGGATTTTCACTTCTACACACTAAACCGTGCAGAGATGACTTACGCGTTATGCCATACGTTGGGTGTTCGTCCTCGCGCAGTAGTCGGTGCGTAAACCTAGTTTCAAAAAGATAAAAGGCTTGCCAAGTGGCAAGCCTTTTTCGTTTTATCAAAGCAAAAGGAGTTTAACCAATCACTTCAAGTTCAGTTAGAACTTCTTCTGCCCAAGTGATCCAAGTTTCACGTAACAGTAGGTTACGGCGAAGCGTTAGACGTTCTAGGCGAGCTTGTTTATCTAAAGTTGACGGCGTTGCGTAGTAAGCCGCTTCAATTTCTTTGTAGTGAGAAACCAGTTTGCGAGACTCTTCAACTAGCTCGGCGAGTTGGTCACGGAATGGAGCCGCTGGTTGAACGGCACATGCCATCAATTTCGCTGAAAACTCATCACGAACTGTTGGGTGTGCAGTTGGTTGATCAAACCACTCTCCTAAAGCGCTGCGACCAGCGTCTGTAATGGAGTAAACCTTGCGGTCTGGTTTGCCTTCTTGGGGTTCTAATACGCAAGTAACCAGTTCTTTCTCAGCCATTTTGTTGAGTTCACGGTACACCTGTTGGTGGCTTGCTTTCCAGAAGTAACCGATGCTAGCAGAGAATTCTTTAGTGATATCGTAACCGGTTGCGTCGCGAGTGCTAAGAACAGTTAAGATTACGTGTGGTAATGACATGTCTTCAATCCAAATGGTCAATAAACTTGTAAACAAGCTACTTATACTTTCAGCTGCGCTCTTACTGGCACTTGAGTTTTTTAATGTATAAGTAGCACCAACAATGTTGGTCCTGTCACCTTAAAGCCGTTTATCACCTAGAGAGATGGGGAGTCCCATCAAGGCTGGAGCAGGTATGATTGGATTTATGAGCTCTCAGCAGGCAAGTAGTATATAAATAATAAGCATGAAGTGGAATAGTAGGACAAAATTACCCTAAAAAACTAACATAATAATCAATAGTGTTAACTTGTGGTTTTTTATTCTTTTATTTTGGTATTTTTTGGGTCTATAGTGGTGTATTTAACTGCCTTTGTTTTGGTGCGATTATCCTGTGATAAAAAAAAGCTGAGCATTTGCCCAGCTTTTTATTAAAAATGAAACGATTAGCCTGTGTTGCGCATACCAGCAGCAATACCAGCAATCGTCACCATCAACGCTTCTTCCAAGTTTGCAGAAGCTTCTTCGGTTTGACGCGTGCGGTATAGTAGCTCTGCCTGTAGCATATTCAATGGCTCAACGTAGATATTGCGTAAGCGAATCGACTCGAGTCCCCAAGGGTCATGCTGCATCAAGTTTTCATTGTTCTCTACATTCAGTACCGCTTTGATGTCTTCTTGAAGCTGAGCACGAAGTTTTTCACCGAGTGGACGGAGCGACTCATCCACCAATCGCTCATCGTAGTAGCGAGAGATATCAATATTACACTTCGAGTACACCATCTCTAGCATGCCGAGACGAGTAGAGAAAAACGGCCATTCGCGGCACATCTCTTCGAGCAATGCTTGGTGGCCTTTATCGATCGAGTATTGAATCGCTTCACCTGCGCCTAGCCATGCAGGAAGTACCAAACGGTTTTGACTCCATGAGAAGATCCACGGGATTGCACGTAAGCTTTCTACTCCGCCCTTAGGGTTGCGTTTTGCAGGACGAGAACCAAGTGGCAACTTACCGAGTTCGAGTTCTGGTGTTGCTTGGCGGAAGTAAGGCACGAAATCTGGCTCGCCACGAACCACATTTCGGTAAGACTCACAGCTTACTTCTGATAGCACTTCCATCAAGTCGCGCCATTCTTGTTTTGGCTCCGGTGGCGGTAACAAGTTGGCTTCCAGAATCGCACTTGCGTATAGGTTAAAGCTGTTTACTGCGACATCTGGGAGACCCAGTTTAAAGCGGATCATCTCGCCTTGCTCTGTTACACGTAAACCGCCTTTCAAGCTTTTTGGTGGTTGCGACAAAAGCGCAGCATGCGCAGGTGCGCCACCGCGACCGACTGTGCCCCCACGACCATGGAATAGAGTTAGCTCAACGCCTTCTTCTTCAGCCACTTTAACTAACGATTCCATCGCATGATACTGAGCCCAACCTGCAGACATAACACCTGCATCTTTCGCTGAGTCAGAGTAACCAATCATGACCATCTGGTGGTTTTGGATAAAACCACGGTAAAGGTCAATCCCCATAAGCTGCTTGATGACCGATTCCGCGTTGTTCAAATCGTCTAGCGTTTCGAACAGAGGACACACATCCATGCGGTAAGGGCAACCAGCTTCTTGTAGCAGTAGATGAACGGCTAGTACGTCAGAGGCGGTACGTGCCATTGAAATAACGTAAGCGCCAAACGCTTCACGCGGTTGTGCTGCAACAATCTTGCAGGTATCCAAAACCTCTTTGACGGGTTCAGACGGTTCCCAATCACGAGGGAGAAGCGGACGTTTAGATGCCAGCTCGTTAGTTAGAAAAGCAATCTTATCTTGCTCACTCCATTGTTCGTAATCACCAATACCTAAGTAGCGAGTCAGTTCAGACAAGACGTCTGAGTGACGCGTGCTCTCCTGGCGGATATCAAGACGTACAAGATGGATACCAAATGCTTTTACGCGGCGTAGTGTATCCAGTAGTGAGCCGTTGGCTATTACACCCATGCCACATTCGTTTAGTGACTGGTAGCAGGCATACAACGGTTCCCAAAGTTGCTCGACTTTTTGCAGTGGTGCTTTAACGGCCAGTTTTTGACCGTGGATCTTAGCATCGAGAATATCTTTGGTTTCATTGAGCAGAGTGCGTAATTGCTTCAGGATCGCACGGTATGGTTCGTGCTGATCTTCGCCAGCAAGTTCACGGACTTGATCGTTTGAAACTGTCATAGACAGCTCGCTGATCAACTCGTTGATGTCATTGAGATAAAGATCGGCGGCTTTCCAACGAGACAATAGTAAGACTTCACGCGTAACGTTGTGAGTAACAAACGGGTTACCGTCACGGTCACCGCCCATCCAAGAGGAGAAGTGCACTGGGCGAGCATCAATGGGTAAACCTTCTCCAAGGTAAGATTTTAGACGGTCATTCATCTCACGTAGGAAGTCCGGTACTGCTTCCCATAGAGAGTTTTCAACGACCGCAAAGCCCCACTTTGCTTCATCCAACGGAGTAGGGCGTTGTTGTCGAATCACGTCTGAATGCCAGCCTTGGGCAATCAGTTGCTCTAGGCGGCGTTCGGTTTTTCTGCGCTCTTTAGAAGAAAGATCGCTTAGCTCCAACTTTGATAAGCACTCGTTTATCTTGACCAGTTTGTTGATCATCGTGCGGCGCGTAATTTCTGTTGGGTGAGCCGTCAATACCAATTCAATATTCAGATCACGAACCGCTTGGGCAGTGTCCAGTTTGCTCACATCGTTTTGTACCAGTTTAGAAAACAGCGAGTTAATCGCGTCTGGTTCGCAAATGTGCTCTTCACAATGGCGTGAAATCGTGTGGTATTGCTCAGCGATATTGGTGAGGTTTAGAAATTGGTTAAACGCGCGAGTAACGGGCGTTAGCTGCTCATCAGGTAGATGTTTGATTTCTTCGATCAAGCTGTCCCTGTCTGCTTGATTCCCTGCTTGAGCTGATTTGGATAATTTACGAATGGTTTCCACTTTCTCGAAGATTTCTTCGCCATGGGCATCGCGAATGGTGTTACCCAATAAGTGGCCTAACATGCGCACATTACTTTTGAGTGCGGCGTATTTCTCGTTCATTGTCGTCCTGCCTCGTAAAAAAACTACATCCATTGTCCTTGTTAAGACTCCAATCTAGCGAAAAGCACCAGTTATAGTCAAATAAAGCAGACTAAGTTTGCAATTATTCCGCTGTCTCCTGATTTAGAGCAAATTTACGGCAGCCATAGAGTAAGAAGTGAAAATTAATTACAAAATAACAAGTTAAATAAGTGTTAAGACTAGCGCTAAATTGTGAAGATAAAAAGATGCAGCTCAATCGAGCTGCACAGACTTTCGAGCTTAAACGCGTATTAACAGCAGTACTTGACCATCGCCTTTGAAAGCACATCAATTGTGGGGTCGATAAAGTCGAAGGATAGAAACTCATCCGGTTGATGGGCTTGGTCGATTGACCCAGGGCCGAGCACCAAGGTTGGACACAACTGCTGTAGAAATGGTGCCTCAGTACAGTAGTTCACGGTTTCTGAACTGGTTTGGCAGATCTCTTCAACACCACCGATAAATGGGTGGTCATGTTGGCATTCGTAACCCGGAATAGGCTCATGCAATGGAATAATCTCCAGTCTCCCAGGCCATTTCGCTTCGACTTCTTTTAATGCTCCGCGCAACATGTTCTCTAAACCATCAAGGCTAATGCCGGGAAGAGGACGCACGTCGTAATGCAGCTCACAGCAACCACAAATACGGTTAGCGCTGTCACCACCATGAATGTGTCCAAGATTTAGGGTTGGGCTTGGAATGGCAAAACCCGGATGGTGATATTCTTTAATCAATTTGTCACGCAGTTGCATCATGGCGAACATGACTTCATGCATGATCTCAATAGCGTTAACGCCAAGCGCTGGGTCCGATGAGTGACCGGACTTGCCTGTTACGCGAATGGCATTTGCCACATGCCCTTTATGACCTCGAATTGGTACAAGGCTGGTGGGTTCACCAATGATGCAGTAATCCGGCTTAAATGGGGCGTTTGCTGTGAAATGTCGCGCGCCCAACATGGTGGTCTCTTCGTCACAAGTGGCTAATACGTAGAGTGGTTTGCTCTGCTTGCTCCAATCGACTTTCTTCACTGCTTCATAAATAAAGGCGAAAAAGCCTTTCATGTCTGCTGTGCCTAAACCGTAGAAGCGGTTGTCTTTTTCCGTCAGTTTATGCGGATCGAAATTCCATCGCCCTTGATCGAATGGCACGGTATCACTATGGCCAGCAAGTAAAAGGCCACCTTCACCCTCACCCATACGTGCGATCATATTGTGCTTGCCTGGCTCGACTTCGATCACTTCAACGCTAAAACCCAGATCTTTAAACCAAGATGCGAGTTTTTCGATGACTTTTGCATTGCCCTGATCCCAGCTCGGATCCGTGGAGCTGATAGAAGAGGTGCTGATGAGTCCTTCATAGACCTCTAGAAAAGTTGGTAATTGCATGGATTCTTCAAATCTCCTGTTGACAGACAGACCACAAAAATGTAAAACACATATTAAATCATATTTAATGAATAAAAAATCAAAATAAAGCAAAAATTAAATATGAATAGTCATTTGAGCCTTTAAGTATATGGATGTCACACAATGCTAAAAACCACGATTATTGGAGCCAGCGGTTACACCGGCGCAGAGTTAGCGTTAATGGTTAATAAACACCCACAACTCACGCTATCAGGTTTATACGTTTCCGCCAACAGTGTTGATGCGGGAAAGAGCATCGCGCAGCTACACGGTAAGCTAGCGGGCATCATTGATATGCCAGTTTTACCACTAACGGATCCACTGCAAATCGCTCAAGAATCGGACGTGGTGTTTTTGGCAACGGCTCACGAAGTCAGCCATGATTTAGCCCCAACTTTCTTGGAGACAGGCTGTCAGGTATTCGATTTATCGGGTGCATTCCGTGTGAAAAGTGAAGGCTTTTACGACACTTTTTATGGCTTCGCACATCAACATAACAACTGGCTAGATAAAGCAGCATACGGCTTAGCAGAGTGGAACCAAGAGCAGATTAAAACTACTCCTTTGATTGCGGTGGCAGGTTGTTACCCAACCGCTTCACAGCTTGCAATCAAACCTTTATTAGAACATGCGTTGCTCGATACCAACCAATGGCCAGTGATCAACGCAACCAGTGGTGTATCAGGTGCAGGGCGTAAAGCCTCCATGGTTAACAGCTTCTGTGAAGTGAGCTTGCAACCTTATGGTGTATTTAACCATCGTCACCAGCCAGAGATTGCTCAGCACTTGGGTTGCGATGTGATTTTTACTCCGCACCTCGGCAACTTTAAACGCGGCATTCTTGTCACTATCACCATGAAGCTTGCGCAAGGTGTGACAGAAGCACAAGTGGCACAGGCGTTTGAACAAGCTTATCAAGGCAAGCCTGCGGTGCGTCTTAAAGGCGACGGTATTCCACGTATTCAGGATGTCGAAAATACCCCTTTCTGCGATATCGGCTGGAAGGTACAAGGCGAACACATCATTGTGATTTCAGCTATCGACAACCTACTTAAAGGTGCATCGAGTCAAGCGATGCAATGTCTCAATATTCATTACGGTTACCCAGAACTGACAGCGTTGCTGTAGTCGTTGAAAGAGGGAAATGCGATGACGCAAACCAATCAAGCTCCTTTAGTCATTAAGCTAGGTGGTGCAGCTCTATCATGCACTCAAACCTTAAGCCAACTGTTTGGTGCCATTGCGGCTTACCAAAAATCGGCACAGCGACAAATCGCCATCGTTCATGGCGGTGGCTACCTAGTTGATGAGTTGATGGCAAAGCTTCAGCTTGAAACCGTAAAGAAAAACGGTTTACGCGTAACGCCTTACGATCAAATTCCTGTGATTGCAGGCGCGCTTGCAGGCACTGCGAATAAGTTACTTCAAGGTCAAGCGATTGCGGACGGTCTTAACGCTGTGGGTCTTAGCCTTGCGGATGGTGGTTTGTGTCTTGTTGAAGAACTTGACCCAGAACTCGGCGCGGTAGGCAAAGCATCACCGGGTGACTCAGCACTATTACAAGCGGTGCTAAACACAGGTGCACTGCCGATCATCAGTTCAATTGGTTTAACCAAAGATGGCCAGATGATGAATGTGAATGCTGATCAAGCAGCAGTCGCGGTTGCGGGCGCATTAGATGCGGAGTTAGTCCTGTTATCAGACGTGAGTGGTGTATTAGATGGAAAAGGCCATTTGATCAAAACCCTGTCAGAGCAGCAAGCTAACTCGTTGATCGATGGACATGTGATCACCGATGGCATGATCGTCAAAGTTAAAGCCGCTTTGGAGGCCGCCAATGATCTTGGCCGTCCAATTGAAGTCGCGACCTGGCGTTACCCAGAAAAATTAGCACAGTTATTCGCTGGTGAAAGTATTGGTACTCAATTCTTGCCTCAATAAGCATCAGCAAAAGAATTCAATATTAGGAAGTCGTAGTTGGCACTGACCGCCGAGCGCAGCGCCAGTTAAGTTTGGAGAAAAAACATGAGCAAAGTGAACGTAAATAAAGTGGTAGTCGCATACTCAGGCGGTCTAGATACTTCAGTAATTATCCCGTGGCTAAAAGAGAACTACGACTGTGAAGTAGTGGCTTTCGTTGCCGATGTTGGTCAAGGTGCCGAAGAGCTAGAAGGCATTGAAGCGAAAGCAAAAGCCTCTGGTGCTTCTGAGTGCTACATCGCTGACTTGAAAGAAGAAATGGTCGCAGACTACATTTACCCAACGCTAAAAACCGGCGCGTACTACGAAGGTAAGTACCTGCTAGGTACATCAATGGCGCGTCCAATCATTGCCAAAGCGCAGGTTGAAGTGGCACGTAAAGTGGGCGCGGACGCTCTGTGTCATGGCTGTACAGGTAAAGGTAACGACCAAGTACGTTTTGAAGGCGCATTCGCAGCACTAGCACCGGACTTACAAGTGATTGCACCTTGGCGTGAGTGGGACCTAGTGAGCCGTGAAGAGTGTTTGGATTACCTAGCTGAGCGTAATATTCCTTGCTCTGCGTCTCTTACTAAGATCTATTCGCGTGATGCAAACGCATGGCACATTTCGACGGAAGGCGGCGTTTTAGAAGATACGTGGAACGCACCAAACGAAGACTGCTGGGTGTGGACTGTCGACCCAGAGCAAGCGCCAAATGAAGCGGAATACGTCACGCTGAAAGTAGAAAAAGGTGAAGTGGTCGAAGTTGATGGTGAAGCGATGACACCATACAACGCACTGGTTTACCTAAATGAGAAGGGCGCTAAGCACGGTGTTGGCCGTATCGATATCGTGGAAAACCGTCTTGTTGGAATGAAGTCTCGTGGTTGTTATGAAACACCGGGAGGCACCATCATGATGGAAGCGCTGCGTGCTGTAGAGCAGCTTGTGCTAGACAAATCATCATTCGAATTCCGTGAGGAGCTAGGTCTAAAAGCGTCTCACCTTGTATACGATGGCCGTTGGTTTACGCCACTATGTAAATCGATCCTTGCCGCTTCAGAAGAGCTAGCGCAAGACGTTAACGGTGAAGTGGTTGTTAAGCTCTACAAAGGTCAAGCGACAGTGACGCAAAAACGTTCTGACAACAGCTTGTATTCAGAAGAGTTCGCGACTTTTGGTGAAGATGAAGTTTACGACCAAAGCCATGCAGGTGGGTTCATCCGTCTTTACTCGCTATCAAGCCGTATTCGTGCATTGAACAGCCAGAAGAAATAATCCCTTAACATCCATCTTGGATTGAATAAAGACCCGCCATTTATAGGCGGGTCTTTTGGTTTCTAAAAGCGGGTATCTAAAGTTGTTTTGAATATATATGTAAAAATATTGAATTTATACTTTATTTTTTATCGAAATTGCCGTAACGTTGACCCATAAGAAAAAGTGAGCAAATGACCATCAAATTGGTTACTACTCATTCGAGAACGTTAGAGTAAGCAATAGTCATCAGGAGAGACGCAATGGCATTATGGGGCGGAAGATTTACCCAAGCGGCAGACACCAGATTTAAAGAGTTCAATGATTCGTTGCGTTTTGACTACCGATTGGCTGAGCAAGACATCGTAGGTTCAATCGCATGGTCTAAAGCTCTGCTTTCTGTTGATGTGCTATCGGCAGAAGAACAGAAAAAACTGGAACTTGCTTTAAATGAGCTGAAGTTAGAAGTGATGGAAGACCCTCACCAAATTCTTCGCTCTGATGCAGAAGATATCCACTCTTGGGTTGAACAGCAGCTAATCAGTAAAGTGGGAGATTTAGGTAAAAAACTCCACACTGGGCGTTCTCGGAATGACCAAGTCGCCACAGACTTGAAACTTTGGTGTCGTCAGCAAGGTCAGCAATTATTGATTGCTTTAGATCGCCTACAAGCACAAATGGTCCATGTTGCTAAACAGCACCAAGGCACCGTATTGCCAGGCTATACTCACCTTCAGCGTGCTCAACCTGTAACTTTTGCTCACTGGTGCTTGGCTTATGTTGAAATGTTCGAGCGTGACTACTCTCGTCTGAATGATGCCTTACAGCGTCTCGACACTTGTCCACTTGGCTCGGGTGCGTTAGCGGGAACGGCTTATCCGATTGATCGCGAACAATTAGCACATAATCTCGGTTTCCACCGTGCTACGCGTAATTCACTCGATTCGGTTTCAGATCGTGATCATGTGATGGAACTGATGTCGGTGGCGTCGATTTCTATGCTTCACCTTTCTCGTCTTGCAGAAGATATGATCTTCTACAATTCAGGCGAGTCAAACTTCATTGAGTTAGCGGATACGGTGACATCTGGTTCGTCATTAATGCCACAGAAGAAAAACCCAGATGCACTTGAGTTGATCCGTGGTAAGACAGGGCGTGTCTATGGCGCATTATCGAGCATGATGATGACAGTTAAAGCCTTGCCATTGGCGTACAACAAAGACATGCAGGAAGATAAAGAAGGGTTGTTTGACGCTTTAGATACATGGAACGACTGCATGGAAATGGCAGCTCTGTGTTTTGACGGTATTAAAGTGAATGGCGAGCGCACACTAGAAGCGGCGAAACAAGGTTACGCAAACTCGACGGAGTTAGCTGATTACCTAGTGGCGAAAGGCATCCCATTCCGTGAAGCTCACCACATCGTCGGTGTCGCGGTCGTTGGTGCTATTGCTAAAGGTTGTGCGCTAGAAGAGCTGTCTATCGAAGAGTTAAAAGCCTTCTCAGAAGTCATTGAAGCGGATGTGTATGACATTCTGACTATCGATTCGTGTTTGGAAAAGCGTTGTGCTTTGGGTGGTGTTTCGCCTCATCAGGTCGCTTACGCGGTAGAACAAGCGGATAAGCGCCTGAGCCAGCGTGACAGCTCGGCGGTGAAAGTGCGTCCTGCACGTTTGACGGACATTGAAACGTTGGAAGGTATGGTTGCTTACTGGGCGAACCTTGGTGAGAATCTTCCGCGCTCTCGTAATGAGCTCGTGAGAGATATTGGCTCTTTCGCGGTGGCTGAGCATCATGGTGAAGTGACGGGTTGTGCTTCTCTATATGTGTATGACTCAGGGTTGGCTGAAATACGCTCTCTTGGTATCGAAGCGGGCTGGCAAGGCCAAGGGCAGGGCAGTGCGATTGTGAACTATTTGGTTGAGAAAGCGCGCCAGATGGCGATCAAGAAAGTCTTTGTTCTAACGCGAACGCCTGAGTTCTTTATGAAGCAAAGCTTTTTACCGACATCGAAGTCATTACTGCCGGAGAAAGTTCTGAAAGATTGCGATCAGTGCCCACGTCAACATGCATGTGATGAGGTAGCGCTTGAGATCAATTTAATGGAGCAAGTGATCCAAAAAACGCATGTGGCATGAACTGAAGTTGTGGAGTGATTTTATTAGCATTCAATGACATAGTCATTTTCCTGTTTACTTACATCAGTATTCGCTAAAAAAATCGAAAAAATTTGGAACCTTTGAGAGGAAGCCCGGTCTATTAAAGTACCACTGCTTTTTCTTAGAAGAATCTAAGAGAGCCCCAGAACTGACATTGGTTTTGGGGCTTTTTTCTATCTGTCACTTTTCTCTTTTTTATTCGCCTTTTTTTGTCCCTTTCGACGTTGCCAAGGCAAGATGACAAAACGCATCCATAAGTGTAGAAACAACAAAACGTTGAAAGCGAAGCCGGCAAAGATCAAAGCGATCGACTCGATGCTTTGTGGATCATCTTTGAGCGTAAACCACCACACAATCCAACACAGTACAGAAAGTACCGTCAATTGATCCAAGCATCGTTGGCAACGTCCAAGTTTTTTCCAAAACCAATGTTCCTCGCAGCGGCGACAAGTCATAGTGTTTTCCAAACCATTAGTGTTGCTTCAGATTATATATCTAACTATATGGTGGAAAGTGTTTCTTGTACCGGACTTAGAGCGCCATGACACAACCAAAAATGGAAAGTTAGCTTTGTAAAAGCTTTGTGGCACGTAATTGATGTATGGTGCGCTGTCAGTCTTTAACAGGAAATATAATGATGTCGACAGAGTTGAAACTTGCGCTAAGTATCGCTGGTGGGTTCTTTATGATCGGTGTTGTCGCGATTTGTATGGTCAGTCGCTATGCAATGATGGCAGCGTAAGAGAGATTTCATTGCGCCGAAGTAGTAAAGCAAAGCCTCGTTGATGACGAGGCTTTGCTTTATATTTAGATAGAAGCCTGAAAGCGTTAGCAGCCTGGGCCGCAGTCAAGACAATGTTTCACCATTTCTGGCCCTAAGTGTAGTTTTGCATTCAAATCACGTAGAGCGGTGCGGACGCCTTCTTCAATCACTGGGTGATAGAAGGGCATATCTAACATCTCAGAAATCGTCATCCTATTTTGGTGCGCCCACGCTAAAAGGTGCGCAAGATGCTCTGCATTCGGGCCCATCATTTCTGCACCTAAAAAACGTCCAGTGCCTTGCTCTCCGTAGACATGCAGAATACCTTTATTACGAAGCATGACGCGCGAACGTCCTTGATTTTCAAACGAGACTTCACCGGTTGCGAAACATCCACATGTGCCTAGACGTGTTTCTAGTTGTTTATATGTTTCGCCAACCATAGCAATTTGAGGGTCGGAGAACACGGCTGAAATTGGTGAGCGACGCAGACCCGCACGAATATCTGGGAAACGGCCTGCGTTGTCTCCAGCAATACGGCCTTGGTCAGCGGCTTCGTGCAGCAGTGGAATTTGGTTACTTGCATCACCTGCGATGAAGATGCTCTCTACCGAAGTTTGCAATGTATAGTGATCCGCCGTTGGTACGCCACGTTCATCGAGAGCCACATTGGTGTTCTCGATCGCCAGCTTATCGACGTTTGGACGACGACCCGTTGCGGCCAATACGTAATCGACAACGAAAGTTTCTAATTCGCCATCATGGTTGATGAATTGGATTTCGACCTTGTCTTCGCCGTCATTGTCTGACGAAGCAATGCGTTTCATGCTTTCGACTTTTACATCTGCATCAAGGTAGAACTCTTCCTTAAAGGCTTTATCTGCATACGCCATCACCTCTGGGTCTGTCAGTGGGCCCACTTGTCCTCCAAGGCCAAAGAGCTTCACGTTCACTCCTAGGCGGTGTAAAGCCTGACCCAATTCAAGGCCGATGACTCCTGGGCCAAATACTGCCACGGACTCTGGTAAGTCATCCCAGTCAAATACATCATCGTTAATCACTAGGCGATCACCCAGTTCATTCCAAGCTGCCGGATATGCTGGACGAGATCCTGTCGCAATAACAATGCGCTGTGCGGTGACCTGAGTATGATCATCTATGATGAGAGTGTGGTCATCGGCAAACTTCGCGTAGCCCGATAGTTTGTCTTCAGCGGGAATATCATCGACACTTTCAAGCACAAAGCCAACAAAACGATCGCGTTCGCGCTTTACACGATCCATAACTTCTCGTCCGTTAATTCGTACTTCACCTTGCGGGTGTATCCCAAATCCAGGTGCTTTTTCGATTTGATGAACACTTTCTGCTGCCGCAATTAACAGCTTAGACGGCATGCATCCGACACGAGCACAGGTTGTTCCGTAGGGACCGCCCTCAATCATTACCACGCTGTTGGTATGAGCTTTTGCTGCTCGATAAGCACCAAGACCAGCCGTACCGCCACCAATAATCGCTACGTCGACATTAACTTGTTTCATCGTGAACTCTCGCTTTTGTTTTAAGCCAAGCTAGCTACATTGAGCTTGGAGAGTGAATTGGATAGTTGAATCTGGATAAGTAGTCACCTTATTGGCAGATGACTACTTATCTAGACTAGTAGAAGAAGTGGTTTAGGGTTGGCCTCCGAGCCAAAAGGCACCGGAGACCGAGGGTGTAGGCTATGGACAGCTTAGCCTAGATACGCTTCTAGCTCTTCGCTACCGCCTATATGCTTGCCACCGATAAAGACTTGTGGAACAGTCGTGCGACCAGATATAGCTCGTAGACTAACTGTTGTTGCGTCTTTACCCAGAATCACTTCTTCATATTGAAGACCGTGGTCAATCAGATTTTGTTTCGCTTTCATACAGAAAGGGCAGCCTGGTTTAGTGAACACCGTGATGGATTCTTGCGTTTTGTAGTCAGGCGCTATGTAGTTCAGCATCGTATCTGCGTCTGACACCTTGAATGGGTCGCCTGGTTCGTTTGGCTCAATGAACATTTTTTCCACTATGCCATCTTTTACTAGCATGCTGTAACGCCATGAACGTTTGCCAAAGCCGATGTCGTTTTTATCCACTAACATACCCATGCCATCGGTGAATTCACCATTACCATCCGGGATGAAGGTAATGTTTTCTGCTTCTTGGTCTTGTTTCCATGCATTCATCACGAACGTATCATTGACCGAGACACAAATAATCTCATCCACTCCGTGCTCTTTAAATACAGGGAACAATTCGTTGTAACGAGGTAGATGGCTTGATGAACATGTTGGAGTAAATGCACCCGGTAAGCTAAATACGATAACGGTCTTACCTTTAAATAGCTCATCGGTCGTTACATTCACCCAAGAGTCACCTTGACGAACTGGAAAAGTAACTTGAGGGACTTGTTGACCTTCTTTAGATACAAACATAATGATTTCCTTTAACTATTTTAAATTATGCGTATAGAGCTTAGCGTTTTTCGTCGCTCTGTTTCGTTTTGTTGAGCCCATTATTGTAAAAATCCTTTGATAGCTCTAATCGTTTGGTGTTATGGTTTTGATAGGTATTAGCTATTGTTAAAGAAGCGAAGCGTGAATTATGAATATTCGAGATTTTGAGTACTTAGTTGCACTTGCGGAACATAAGCACTTTCGCAAAGCGGCAGAGGCATGTTTTGTTAGCCAGCCAACATTGAGTGGGCAAATTCGTAAACTAGAGGATGAACTCGGGACCACGCTTTTAGAGCGAAGCAGCCGACGTGTTTTGTTTACCGATTCAGGGTTACAGCTGGTGGAGCAGGCTAAACGCATCTTAAGTGAAGTGAAAACCTTCAGAGATATGGCAAGCGGTCAAAGCGGAGCCATGACTGGACCGATGCATATTGGTTTCATCCCGACGGTTGGGCCTTATCTACTACCCAAAATTCTGCCGCAGATAAAAGAAGCATTTCCTGAGCTGGAGCTATTTCTTCACGAAGCTCAAACACATCAATTAGTGCGTCAATTGGAAGAAGGCAAACTAGATTGCTTAGTTTTAGCTTCGGTTGATGAAACTGCGCCATTTAAAGAGATCGAAGTGTATCAAGAGCCATTAAGTGTCGCAGTGCCATGTGACCATGAGTGGGCCTCTCTCGACCATGTTGATATGTTGGAGCTGAATGGTAAAACCGTTTTAGCGTTGGGAGACGGCCACTGTCTGCGAGATCAAGCGTTAGGTTTTTGTTTTGCCGCTGGTGCAAAAGACGATGAGCGTTTTAAAGCCACCAGCTTGGAGACGTTACGCAACATGGTTGCTGCCGGTGCGGGGATTACGTTATTGCCTCAGCTTTCTATCCCTAATGAGAAGCAAAAAGATGGCGTATGCTACGTACCAGCTGTTAACCCAACCCCCTCGCGTAATATCGTTCTCGTATACCGTCCGGGCTCACCATTACGAGCTAGGTTTGAAGCTTTAGCAGCGAAGATTAAAGAGGTTTTGGCTTCTTATCCATCATTGAATGCTGCAGCATAAAAAGCAGAAATAAAAAAGGGAGAGCTTGATGCTCTCCCTTGTGCTTTTGTTATTTAGAACAGTTCTTCTGCGCCAGAGCCTGAAGAATAAATACTATCTTCTAAACGGTCGCCAGCGTATTCGGTAGGCTCCGTGCCTTTTTCAAAGTATTCGAACATTGATGTGCTATCTACTTTGTGCGTTAGCATACCGCTGTTGCGATCAATACGAACTCGAATAATATCCTCTGGAATATTTTTACCTTGCTCCGGCGTCCCTTCTAGCGCAACACGCATGAAGTCAATCCAAGCAGGCTCTGCGGTTTTCGCACCCGACTCGGCACCAGAAATTTGGCCTTGCCCTAGGTTGCTGTTAACGGTGGTGCGGCCAAGTGCACGTGAGTGATCATCAAAGCCAACCCAAGCTATGGCAACGACACCAGGTCCATAGCCATTGTACCAAGCATCCTTGGAATCATTCGTTGTACCCGTTTTACCCCCGATATCACGACGACCAAGTTTTTGCGCGCGCCAGCCTGTACCATTCCAACCTGTGCCTTCACGCCAGTTACCGCCACCCCAAATGTTGCTGTACATCATCTCACGCATTAAGAATGCATTCTGTTCAGAGATAACTTGTGGTGCATATTGAGGTTCATCATTTTCAAGGGCATTGTCTGTTGCAAGGCCATCAATTGCGACGTCTTGTTCGCCAAATTCATCAGCGTAGCGATTTTCTGGCTGCTCGCTCATTTGCGGACAATCCTTATGACAAACACTCTTTGGATTGGCTTTAAACAGTACTTCACCGAATGCATCTTCCACGCGTTCTACATAGAATGGTTCAACGTAATAACCACCGTTCGCAAACACAGAGTAACCTTGTGCCACTTTCATTGGTGTTAAGCTGCCAGCTCCGAGTGCGATGGTCTCTGAACGCGGTACTTGGTTAATATCAAAACCGAAACGAGTAAGGTACTGACGTGTCTCCTCGAGGCCAACTTCACGGAGTGTACGCACTGCCATGACGTTTTTTGATTGAGCTAAGCCGAGGCGAAGACGCGTTGGGCCACCATAAGTTGGTGGTGAGTTTTTTGGTCGCCAAGCTGAACCAGAACCTGCATCCCACTTGTTAATTGGCGCATCGTTAATCAAAGTCGCTAGAGTCAGCCCTTTGTCAATTGCTGCCGAGTAGATGAAAGGCTTGATACTTGAACCAACCTGACGCACTGACATGGTTGCACGGTTAAACTTGCTGTGAACAAAGTTGAAACCACCAACCAGCGACAATATCGCGCCATTTTCTGGGTTCATCGCAACAAACGCGGTGTTTGCTGTCGGCACTTGGCTCAGTTTCCAGCTCAGTGTTGTGTTGTCATCTTCATCGGTTTCACTTACTTCGCGAACCCAAACTTGTTGACCTGTCGCTAGCACATCATGCGCTGACTTTGGTGTTGAGCCTTGGCGGTTATCAGTAATGTACTTACGCGCCCAGTGCATTCCAGTCCAAGGGATGGTTTGCTCTTCATGGTTCTTAACCCATACTTGTGCCGTCTTATCATCGACTTTCGTCACAACCGCAGGGTAAAGGTCACCATAAGTTGGCTGTTTCTTCAGGTGCTTTTCTATTTGCTCATTGTCCCAGGTCGCTTCCCCTTCTTTCCAAAGCACACTTTCTGCACCACGGTAGCCATGACGTTCATCGTATGACAAGAGGTTATTTACCGCAGACGTATTTGCAGCATCTTGCAGTTTAGAATCCACAGTCATGTAGATATTCAAGCCAGAGGTATAAGCTTCCTCTTCACCGTATTCTTTTACTGCCCATGCACGAGCCAACTCTGCTACGTAAGGTGCGGAAAGCTCAATCTCAGCGCTATGATAACGCGCCACAATAGGCTCATTGCGTGCTTCGTCATACTGCTCTTGTGTAATGTATTTCTCATCAAGCATTCGCATTAATACAACGTTACGGCGTTTTGTTGCGCGCTCAAGAGAGTAAATTGGGTTCATGGTTGATGGCGCTTTTGGCATACCAGCGAGTGTTGCAATCTCACTTAACGTCAATTCATCAAGGCTCTTGCCAAAATACACTTGAGCGGCAGCACCAAAGCCATATGAGCGGTAACCAAGGAAGATTTTATTGACATAAAGCTCCATGATTTCTTGCTTACTTAAAAGCTGCTCAATATGGATAGCAATAAAAATCTCTTTAATCTTACGCATGATCTTCTTCTCATTAGATAAGAAGAAGTTACGAGCTAGCTGTTGCGTAATCGTACTTGCACCCTGTTTAGCCGAGCCTGAAACCGCAACAACAACCGCTGCACGAGTGATGCCGATAGGGTCGATACCAGGATGCTCATAGAAACGACTATCTTCGGTTGCGATGAGCGCGTGAATTAAGTCTTGAGGAATTTCGTCATAAGTAACAGGAATACGACGCTTTTCACCGAACTGTGCGATCAGCTTCCCGTCTTGACTAAACACCTTCATAGGTGTTTGTAATTCAACGTCTTTTAGAGTTGCAACATCTGGCAATTCAGGCTTCACGTACTGATAGAAGCCAAATATTGTGGTGACTCCAAGAATTATGCAAATCAATGTTAAAAATAATAAACGCTTTATGAACTTCACCGGAGAATCCCTGATTGGTTGAGGCTGTGTAACGGCAAACCCTTGTACTCTTAGGTCAAAAATTTAGCACATAAGAGATATTAACTCTTATTTGGATGCTAATAACAACCTTTGCACGAAGAAATTTCGGAGCGAGAGTAAGAGATGGATAAGCTAATCGTTACCGGCATCGATATAGGCCATAACAGCCTCAAAGCCGTAGTACTTAAACCCACAGGCAACAATTACGCTCTGTTGGGTTACAAAGAAATATTACTAAAGGAAGGTATTGTCGCTGAAAATAACACCATAAATCATCAAGAAATTGTAAAGACCCTCAAGCAGATAAAAAAAGAACTGCCTTTTGGCGCTAAAAAAGTTGCGATTTCAGTTCCTGATAACTCGGTAATTAGCAAGAAACTGCAAATAGAACAAAATCTTGAAGAGAGTGAAGTTGAGTTTGCAGTGATACAAGCCTTTTCTCATCAATCGCCATTCCCTGTCGAAGAGCTGAGTTTAGACTTCGTTCGTCTTCTCGCGGAGGGCGGGCAGAGTGGCAGTGATAGCTATCAAGTGTTTGCGACAAGAAAAGATGTGGTAGAAGGCCGAGTCGATGCATTACAAAAGTCCGGACTAAAACCTGTTTTAGTGGACGTGCATTCGCAAAGCCTTGGTCATATCTGGAAGCTCACCGCCGATCGCTTTCCTGACAAAAACAAATACTGCTTACTCGATATTGGCACCTTATCGAGCTCCTTCACCATGTTTACCGAACAAGGTGAACTGTTTCACAAAGAGTTTGCTTACGGCACACGCGGAGCAAACAGCGCTTCTCCAGTCGATTTTCTGTCCGATGATGCTCAGGAGAAAACAGAGCTGTTTAACCGTCAAATCGTAGAGCGAGTAAAGCGCCAGATGCAGCTCTATACCTCAATCAATGGCTCACAAAACATCAAGGGTATCTGGTTATCAGGGGAAGGGGCCTCCACTCCCATGCTCGCAGAGGAGTTGTCTCAACAATTGTCGTTAGAGTGTGAATTGCTAAATCCGCTAGGGCTATTTGAGATGAAGGTGTCTAAGCGTAAGCGTCGCGCTGTGGATTGGCAGCATTTCTCAACAGCAGCCGGACTGGCCGTTCGTGGCATTCATTGGCTAGGAGGTGCCCGTGCTTTATCGCATTAATTTACTTCCTTGGCGAGAGAATCAAAGAGAAGAGCACCGACGTCGTTTCATCAGTTTGGTCGCATTAGGCATGTTGGTCGCTGTTGGCATCCAGTGGGGTATTGGAAAGTTTTTTGAGTACCAACAAGATCAACAACAGGAGCGGCTCGATTACCTCACTCACTACATTGCCGAACTCGACCAGCGTATTGAAGCAATGAAAATTGCAGAGCAAGAGCACAGCAAAATCCTCGAACGTCTAAAGGTCGTTGAAGGTTTACAAAACGGACGAAACAAAACGACCGAGTTCATGAACTTAATGCCTGCCGTTATCCCTGAAGGTGTATATGTCGACAAGATCAAAATGAATGATCTGGAAATTGAGATCTCTGGGATCTCAGATAGCACTCCAAAACTTGCCACGATGCTGGACAACATGGAGCGCTCGGCCAAGTTGAACGACGTAGAAATGCATTCCATCGTTCACGGCAAAGCCCGTTTTGGGAAAGAGTTTCAAACATTCAAAGTGTCTTTCATGTTCAAAGTAACGGAGAAGAAATTGGAGGCTCAACGTGGTTGATTGGCAGGATCTCGAAATAGATGAAATGGCCGAGTGGCCATTGTTGCCCCAGATTGTAGTAATCGCGCTTCTGATCATGGCGATTCAAGGCTTAGGTTATTGGTTTTACCTTAAACCGAAAGAAGAACAGTTGAATCACTTGATCCAGCAGGAGCAGACACTCAAGGTGGCATTGAAGATCAAAGCGAACAAAGTGGCAGCGTTGCCTCAGCTTCAATCTCAATTGGATGAACTTACCACTCGTTACGAGTTATTACTGCAACAACTGCCTGCGCAAAAAGAGCTGGCTACAATGCTCGCTTCAGTGAATGAGCTTGGCATCGACAATAAGCTGACTTTCACCCGAATCGACTGGGGCGAAAAACAATCAGAGCACTTCCTTTATCGTCTTCCTTTAAACATAGAGTTAACGGGCGACTTTCATGACATCGGCCATTTTTCTCAGGCGATAGCGACGCTACCTCGAATCATCACGTTTAAAGATGTGACTTGGCAACGTGTCAGCCAAGAGAGTGAAACCCTGCACTTTCGGGTGCGCGCTAACACCTATCAGTTTAAGCCGGAGGAGACGAAAAATGACAAGTAAGTCTTTGTTGCTGGTACTGATGGGTTCTCTATTGATGGGTTGCCAGGCGAATGATGAATCATTGACGGATTTTATTCGAGGAGTGGAAACACAGGCGCGTCGAGAGGTCGAGAAGCTTAAGCCCGCAGACAAATATGTTGCAGTCACGTACGCACCGGAAGTACAGCGTGCACCCTTTGAATTACCCAAAGAAGCCACTATCGCGACTCAGCCAGTTGCAAGAAAAGATTGTTGGCAACCGCCCTCAAGAAGGCGAACTGGTAAATTAGAAAAATTCCCATTAAGCCAATTACGTTTGAAAGGTGTCATGGGCATGGATAACACGGTTTCTGGCCTTGTTCAGGCTCCCAATGGCACCGTCTATAAAGTTAAGCCGGGTCAATACCTCGGACGCAATAATGGCAAAGTGACCCATGTCAGCCACTCCTACTTGTTGATTAATGAAACGTTGCCCGACGGCTTAGGATGTTGGCAAAAACGTAAAGTTAAGTTGGCTTTGAGATAGCCCCATTTATTTTTGATATTGAGTAATGAAAATGAGACAAGGATTAACACGTACACCAAGGATACTTACTGGGCTCTTCTCCTTATGGTTGTTTGTATTTTTAGCCCCTTTAGCGGCAGCTGAAGAAGTTTCGTCCAATGCCCTAAAAAGTATCGACTTTCGAACTAATAAAGATAAAGACGCCGTGATTGTCGTCGAATTGGCGTCACCGGCCGCGATTGTAGATATCAAGCGTGTACAGGAAGGGTTAAGTATCGATTTGCTTAACACTTCAGTAAAAGACGAGCAATTGTATCTCCTAGACGTGAAAGACTTTTCGACTGTGGTTGAGAGCGTAGAAGTGTTTCGCTATACCTCAACTACGCGCTTGGTTGCGCACATCAATGAAGAATACATGCATGATTACCGTTTAACGGGGCGTTTTTTGGAAATCAAAGTAGCGAAGATCAAACCCAATGAGAAAGCCCCAGATAAAAGCATTTTAGAAAGAGAAGGTAAGCTTATTTCGATTAACTTCCAAGATATTCCTGTGCGAAACGTCTTGCAGCTTATTGCTGATTACAACCAATTCAATTTGGTTGTCTCCGACTCTGTAGAAGGCAACCTCACGCTTCGTCTTGATGGTGTCCCTTGGCAGCAAGTGCTGGATATTATTTTGCAAGTTAAGGGGTTAGATAAGCGTGTTGATGGCAACGTGATTTTAGTTGCTCCGACTGATGAGTTGGACTTGCGTGAGAAGCAGCAGTTAGAAAAACAAAAATTGACGGAAGAAATGGGAGAGCTTTCATCTGAAATCATCAAAGTTAATTTTGCTAAAGCATCAGATATTGCGGAGATGATCAATGGAGAAGGAAATATCAGCATGCTGTCAGAGCGCGGCAGTATGACCATTGATGAGCGAACTAACTCGTTATTGATTAGAGAGTTACCTGAAAACATCGAGGTGATTCGAGAAATTATTGAGTCTTTGGATATTCCAGTTAAACAGGTTCAAATTGAGGCGCGTATTGTGACCATCAATGAAGGTAACATGGACGAGTTAGGGATTCGTTGGGGTTTTACATCTATTAATGGCAGTAATACAGTGGGCGGTTCTATTGAGAACAACCTCGCCACGATCGGTCTTTATAATGGAGAAGGGGGCGACGACGGTGGTGACGGTGATGGAGTGGGGATCGATGACTTCCTAAATGTAAACTTAGCTGCAACCAGCCCGAATGCGACCAGTCTTGCTTTCCAAGTTGCGAAGTTAGGATCAGACACACTACTTGATTTGGAACTTTCTGCGCTGCAACAAGAGTCTAAAGCTGAGATTATCTCGAGCCCACGTTTGATCACTACCAATAAGAAACCAGCCTATATCGAACAAGGTACAGAGATTCCTTACCTAGAGTCATCATCAAGTGGTGCAACGACGGTGACGTTCAAAAAGGCGGTATTAAGTTTGAAGGTGACCCCGCAAATCACACCGGATAACCGCTTAGTGTTGGATTTAAGTGTCACGCAAGATAGACCTGGACAAGTCGTGAAGACAGGCACTGGTGAAGCTGTTGCGATTGATACTCAACGTATCGGGACGCAAGTGTTAGTGAATAATGGTGAAACGGTCGTTCTTGGTGGTATTTTTCAGCACAGCATTACTAACTCGGTGGACAAAGTGCCTTTGTTGGGCGATCTGCCGCTATTAGGTGCGCTTTTTCGTCGAAGCTATGAAAATGTTGGCAAAAGTGAGCTGTTAATTTTCGTCACGCCTAAGGTGGTGATTCAGTAGTTCTGTCTCGGGAAAAACTGATTAAATCAAAAATAAAGTTGCAATAGTGGCACCATGCTTGGATAATTTCGGGTCTTATCACGAATTATCTGTGAGGAACTGGTGCCACAAGCCTTGTAGAACAGCAGTTTAGCTGTGTTTTCTTGTGGCGATCTTATTGAATCAATGTTGTAAATTACTGCTAAACATGGCTGAGAAACGTAATATTTTCCTTGTTGGCCCAATGGGCGCCGGCAAAAGTACAATTGGTAGACATCTAGCACAGCAACTGCATATGGAGTTTGTTGACTCCGATACAGTGATCGAAGAACGCACTGGTGCAGACATCTCTTGGGTTTTTGATGTAGAAGGTGAAGAAGGCTTCCGCAAGCGTGAAGAAGCGGTACTTGAAGACCTAACACAAGAGCAAGGCATCGTGCTTGCGACTGGCGGTGGCTCTGTTAAGAGCAAAGAAAACCGCAATCGTCTTTCGGCACGTGGTGTTGTTGTTTACTTAGAAACGACGATTGAAAAGCAACTTGCGCGTACAAACCGCGACAAGAAGCGTCCTTTACTTCAAACGGATAACCCTCGCGAAGTACTGGAGCAATTAGCTGAAGAACGTAATCCTTTATATGAAGAAGTAGCGGATTACACTGTTCGCACTGACGATCAAAGTGCAAAAGTGGTAGCCAACCAGATCGTAAAAATGCTAGAAGAGAGATAAGTCTTTATCTTTTTTTTAATTGGAGCAAACCGATGGAACGGATTACGGTCAACCTAGCTGAGCGTAGCTACCCAATCTCTATTGGCGCCGGGTTATTTGAGGACCCGGCGTACCTCTCTCAAGTTCTCTCAAACAAAAATGCAAAACAAAAAGTTGTTGTGATCAGTAATGTCACAGTGGCACCTTTGTATGCAGACAAAATTTTAAAGCAACTCGAGCAGCTCGGTTGTAGTGCATCCTTGTTAGAATTGCCTGACGGTGAACAGTACAAAAACTTGGATGTATTTAATCAAGTAATGAACTTCTTACTGGAAGGGAGTTATGCTCGTGATGTTGTGATCATCGCGTTAGGTGGTGGTGTTATTGGCGATCTTGTGGGTTTTGCGTCTGCCTGTTACCAGCGTGGGGTCGACTTTATTCAAATACCGACCACATTACTATCCCAAGTGGACTCTTCGGTTGGTGGAAAAACCGCGGTTAACCATCCGTTGGGTAAGAACATGATAGGCGCGTTTTACCAACCTAAAGCAGTGATCATTGATACCAACTGCCTGTCGACGTTGCCTGAACGTGAGTTCGCTGCGGGTATCGCCGAAGTCATTAAGTACGGCATTATTTACGATGCAGATTTTTTTGTATGGTTAGAAGACAATCTTGAGCGCTTGTATGCGTTGGATGAAGAAGCACTAACTTATGCGATCGCACGTTGCTGTGAAATAAAAGCGGAAGTGGTGGCTCAGGATGAGAAAGAGTCGGGCATCCGTGCTTTGCTTAACTTAGGTCACACCTTTGGTCATGCGATTGAAGCGGAACTTGGCTATGGCAATTGGCTGCATGGTGAAGCGGTATCTTCCGGCACTGTTATGGCGGCCAAAACGTCGCATCTACGCGGTCTGATCTCGGAAGAGCAATTTGAGCGTATTGTTGCGATTTTGCGTCGTGCAAAACTGCCTGTGCATACTCCAGACAGTATGAATTTCGATGACTTCATCAAGCACATGATGCGAGATAAGAAAGTCCTCTCTGGTCAATTACGATTGGTTTTGCCTACAGGCATTGGCACTGCCGAGGTAATTGCTGATACGACACAAGACGTACTCAAACAGGCAATAGACTTCGGTCGCGATATTTAACCTTGTAATGGCGCCTTTGGGCGTCATTCTTGTAGTGTATTAAGGTTATTAGATGAGTGTTGCTCACGTACTGGAATTAGATTCTCAAATCGAGTTGCTTGATAGATTAGGTCTACTGACTAACTTTGGTTCCAATCTAATTGCGATTAATGGTCATGATGGGTACGGGAAATCTTGGTTAGCGCAGCGATACCTTGAAGTGGGTGCCAGTAACAAGAATCAATGTTTGTTACTTTGTCATTCTAATCAAGACGATGTGCAGCATCGCGTCCTTATTTTGAGTCAACTGGTTTCAGACGCATTGTTTAATCAGCAAGAGCCTTTACTTGATAGCCTTGAAAGGCTTTTAGGTGATGAGGCGTGTGACATTGCAATTGTTGTAGATGATGCGCATTTATTGAGTGAGACACTTATCTCTGAGCTTTGGATGCTGGTCTTAGAGGCGCACCATAAGCCAAATTGGACCATCAATGTCTTACTGTTTACACAGTCTGGACGTTTAGACGGTTTGCTAGCACGTCTCAGTTATGGACAAGAGATAAAGCCTGTTGAGCTTGATATTGATATGTTGTCCGAAGTGGAAGCTCGTCGTTTCTTTGAGTCACTTGTTGCGCGCTACGTCGATGATGAGTCTGAGAAACGGGTTCGAGATGCATTTAAAAAAGTCGACCCAGTACCGGGTGACATCATGGCGTTAGGAGAGATGAAAGTGGAAAAAAGGATCATTATCCGCTCGATTGTCGGTTCACCCCTGAATATTGCGTTGGTGGTATTAGTCTTACTGTTGCTTGCTGCTGGTGGCTATTGGTGGATGCTTAGTCAACCAAGTCCTGATGATAAAGCGCAGCAAATTGCTGGCAGTTTAGAGCAAACGGCTATTCCAACTTTTGAAGAGTCAGGAGTCAGTGCAGCGCAGTCTTCACTGCAACCTGTAACCGATGGCTCTAGCAGTCTTGATAAGTCTGGTGCGGTTGATGATTCTGATTCATTACCGCCAGCTGTGACAGAAGAAGTAGCGAGCGTAGGCAGTGATGACAATCAACAAAGAGTGGTGATTGAGTCGAATGTGGTCGATGCATTGCTTGAAGGTAAAGCTGATTCAGCAGACACAAAAGCGATTGATGATGTCGTAGGTACTGAGAAGACAGAAACCGCCGATGAAACTAGCTCCCCTTTGATTAAAGTCGTAAAACCGAATCAAGATATGACGCAAGCACCTGCTCAGTCAGAAGAGGGTGAGGCAAACCAACCTGTTGTGAAGTTTTCATTTGCTCGTGAAGAACTAAAAGCGCTATCGCCAAGAGCTTATACTTTACAACTCGCAGCTATGACCTCAATGGAAGATGTACAATCCTTTCTCAATGAGCATCAACTGAATAATCAAGTGCGAATTTATCCTACCGTTCGTAATGACACCGAGTGGTATATCATCACATATCAAGATTATCCGACAATTCAAATGGCTCGTGATGCCGTCGCAAGCTTGCCAGATTCGGTTAAGTCGGTGAGTCCTTGGGCAAAATCACTCCGTCAGGTTCACCGTGAAATTGAACGAGTGAAATAAACCTGAGCTTCCCTGAAAAATATGTTACATTCCGCAGCCTTAATTTTTGGTCGATAGATAGAGCAGTAGATGAAAAAGCAACGAGCCTTTCTTAAATGGGCAGGAGGAAAATACGGACTGGTTGAAGACATCCAACGTCATTTGCCGCCGGCTCGAAAGCTAGTTGAACCTTTTGTTGGTGCGGGCTCAGTGTTCCTGAATACCGATTATGACCATTATCTACTTGCAGATATCAATCCAGATTTGATCAATCTGTACAACCTGCTGAAAGAACGCCCTGAAGAGTATATCTCTGAAGCGAAGCGTTGGTTTGTCGCTGAGAACAACCGCAAAGAAGCCTACCTACACATTCGCGCTGAATTTAATAAAACCGATGACGTGATGTACCGCTCTTTAGCGTTTTTGTACATGAACCGCTTTGGTTTTAATGGCCTATGCCGTTACAACAAAAAAGGTGGCTTCAATGTACCGTTTGGCTCTTACAAAAAACCGTATTTCCCTGAGGCGGAACTGGAGTTTTTTGCAGAAAAAGCCAAAAAAGCTACGTTCGTTTGTGAAGGTTATCCTGAAACATTTCGTCGTGCGCGCAAAGGGAGCGTCGTGTATTGCGATCCACCTTATGCGCCGCTTTCAAATACGGCAAATTTCACCTCATACGCAGGTAATGGTTTCACGTTGGACGACCAAGCTGCATTAGCCGACATTGCTGAAAGAACAGCGACTGAACGTGGCATTCCTGTGTTGATTTCTAACCACGACACTACCTTGACACGTCGGTTGTATCACGGTGCGGATCTTAATGTGGTAAAAGTAAAGCGTACCATTAGCCGTAATGGTAACGGTCGTAATAAAGTTGATGAGCTACTTGCGCTTTTTCATGCCCCAGACATGGATAAATCAAACTCTTAATTCTCACACTATTATATCTAAATAGTGGATCTCCCCACTGGCTTCGGTAGAATTGCGCGCAGATTGTTTGCTCATTACTACTGAGGTCAGGTATGAAAGATTTTCTTATTGCTCCATCCATTTTATCGGCAGATTTTGCTCGTCTCGGTGAAGATGTAGAAAAAGTACTCGCAGCGGGTGCGGATGTGGTGCATTTCGACGTTATGGATAACCACTATGTACCAAACCTGACTTTTGGTGCGCCTGTGTGTAAAGCACTACGCGATTATGGCATCACAGCGCCAATCGATGTTCACCTAATGGTGAAACCCGTTGACCGTATTATTCCTGATTTCGCAAAAGCGGGTGCGTCGATGATTACGTTCCATGTAGAAGCTTCTGATCATGTAGACCGTACACTGCAGTTAATTAAAGAGCACGGCTGTCAGGCTGGTGTGGTACTAAACCCAGCAACGCCACTTGCAAGTCTTGAATTTATTATGGATAAAGTCGACATGATTCTACTGATGTCGGTAAACCCTGGTTTTGGTGGTCAATCATTCATTCCTCATACACTAGATAAACTGCGTGCCGTTCGTAAGATGATTGACGAGTCTGGTCGTGATATCCGCTTAGAAATCGATGGCGGTGTGAAGGTTGACAACATTCGTGAAATTGCAGAAGCGGGCGCAGACATGTTTGTTGCAGGCTCGGCGATTTTCGGTGAGCCAGATTACAAACAAGTGATCGATCAAATGCGCGCTGAACTGGCTGAAGTTAAATAAGCACCGATAAGCCAGCGCAATAACACGCTGATTTTAAAGGCTGCCAGCTTGTTGGCAGCCTTTGTGTTTTCTAGTATTAGAAGAAATTAAATATCCACTGCGCTGAGCAAATAATCACTTGCCTATTTTACGCCCTTTCTGTACTATTCGTGCTCCTTAAACTCAGTCAATTATCTTTAGTTCCTTGCTTCCTCTGGACGACTGAGCCATTTGTGGAAGCTGAATAATCCGTAAGGAGCAACCAATGCGTCATTACGAAATCGTATTCATGGTGCACCCAGATCAAAGCGAGCAAGTTGCTGGCATGATCGAGCGTTACACTGGTTCAATCACTGAAGCTGGCGGTAAAATCCACCGTCTAGAAGACTGGGGCCGTCGTCAACTGGCTTACCCAATCAACAAGCTTCACAAAGCTCACTACGTTCTTATGAACGTTGAAGCTGACCAAGCTGTAATTGATGAGCTAGAAACTGCTTTCCGTTTCAACGATGCAGTTCTACGTAACATGATCATGCGTACTAAAGCAGCGATCACTGAGCAATCTATCATGCTTAAGCAAAAAGAAGAGCGTGCTCCACGTCGTGAAGAGCGTTCTGAAGCTAAGCCTGAAGCTAAGTCAGAAGCTGCTGAGTAAGTTTTCTTATGGCCAATCGAATGGAGCTGAGCGGCACCATTGCCAAACCGCCCATTCGTAGTAAAAGCCCTGGTGGCATTGAACACTGTCGGTTTTGGCTGGAGCATCGCTCTACTATTATCGAAGCTGACTTACCTCGACAAGTTTATTGTCGTATGCCGGTAGTCGTCAGCGGGCTTGGGTCACAAGCACTAACTCAGAATTTAGTTCAAGGCAGTAACATTAAGGTAAGTGGTTTTGTCACTTATCAAACCGGCCGAAATGGCGTGGGAAAATTAGTGTTACACGCCGACAACATTACTCAAATTTAAGATCAGGAGATAGCCCATGGCTCGTTTCTTCCGTCGTCGTAAATTCTGCCGTTTCACTGCAGAAGGCGTACAAGAGATTGATTACAAAGACGTAGCAACTCTTAAAAACTACATCACTGAAGCTGGTAAAATCGTACCTAGCCGTATCACTGGTACAAGCGCTAAGTACCAGCGTCAACTAGCACGTGCTATCAAGCGTTCACGCTACCTAGCTCTACTACCGTACACTGACAAGCATCAGTAATCGGTTCATTTTATTAAGAAAGAGGATTAAGCAATGCAAGTTATTCTACTTGATAAAATTGGTAACCTAGGTGGTCTTGGCGATACTGCAAACGTTAAATCTGGCTACGCTCGTAACTTCCTTATCCCACAAGGTAAAGCAGTTATGGCAACTAAAGCTAACGTTGAAATGTTTGAAGCTCGTCGTGCTGAACTAGAAGCTAAAGTTGCTGAGCAACTAGCTGCTGCAGAAGCTCGCGCAGAGAAAGTTAACGCTCTAGAAGCGGTAGTTATCGCTTCTAAAGCTGGTGACGAAGGCAAACTATTCGGTTCTATCGGTACTCGTGACATCGCTGACGCTATCACAGCTGCAGGCGTTGAAGTTGCTAAGAGCGAAGTTCGCCTTCCTGAAGGTGCTCTACGTAACACTGGTGAGTTCGAGATCAGCGTTCAACTTCACTCTGAAGTTTTCGCGACAGTTAACCTACAAGTTGTTGCTGCTGAGTAATTCAGTATCAAGACGAAATACTAAAAAGCACCTCCTCGGAGGTGCTTTTTTTATTTCTAAAACTGAGAGAAAAAGGGTTAAAAAGCGAAAAGTAAATTAACGGAAAATACGCTGTCCGCTTTGCTTAAGCCTTCAGGCACTTTATCGTGATACTGACGAGAGTGCGCCAGTTTCAGTGCGATATCTTCAGTAATATCATTGGTTACACTGAGTTCACTATCAGTACGTGTGTTACTTCTACCTGTTACCAACGTAATATCAGCTGCGAAACTTAAATTATCCAACGCATGCCAAGTTGTGTTGATATTTCCTCGAAAAATGCCTTCTCTAACGATATCGGGAAAGACAATATCGTCATCATCTATTTCGTCTAAGTTTGGCTCTTGATAGCGAAAACCAGGGCCTACTTCTACCTCTAAAATGAAGTTCTCAGTGTAGGAGAACTGGTAACCCAAACCACCTGACAACGTATAGTCTTTAAAATAAGCACTGTAGCGAGAATCCACCCCTTTAAAGCTGCCATACAAATATGTCTTAGGGCCTAACTTGTAGTCACTCTGTAGGGAGTAGGTGGATGAGCGTTTGTCTTCTTCACCGTCTTTGTACAAGTTGTAGTACTTCCATTCACCATTAGAACGGTGTCGACCTGACGTATATTCAGCACTCAAACGAGCATTCAGGGAACGAGAGTCCGTGTTACCTGTGTGAGCTTGATAGCCGAACTCCACCTCGGTTTTTAGTGGGTCGGGTACATCAATATTTTGCTCTGGCTGTACTGATTCGTCAGCATACGATGCACTAGCGCACAGTAGGCTAAAGCTAAGTAACCAGTATCGGGACACATCAACCTCGAACGTAATCAAAAAGGAGGGGCATGATACTGATACAGATATTTGGTTGGGTCAATGGTAGGTTAATTTTTATTAGAGCTAGGCGGAAGAACCAGGCTATTACCTGGGTGGTTCACATGATGATTTCTTAACAAGTAATTGTCGCTTCGGGGAAGCATCTCAGTTAGGTTAAGGTTATAATCGTGGGTCAATAGTAGTTATCGAGCAAAGTCATGGCGGAAAACAGAAATCGCAAACCTTCAGACAGTCAGGTCGACGCAATCAAAGTGCCACCTCACTCACTAGAAGCCGAGCAATCAGTAATTGGTGGTCTTTTACTGGATAATGAACGTTGGGACACCGTTGCCGAACGTGTTGTGAGCAGTGATTTCTATAGTCGTCCACACCGCCTGATTTTTGAAGGTGTAAAAACCATTCTTGAAGCGGGTAAACCTCTCGATCTTATTACTTTATCGGAATATCTAGAGCGTCACGAGTTGTTAGAAGATGTAGGCGGTTTTGCTTACCTCGCTGACTTGGCGAAGAATACGCCAAGTGCAGCTAACATCAATGCGTATGCTGATATTGTCGCTGAGCGTGCGATTGTTCGTGGCCTTATTGGTGTCGCGAATGAAATTGCGGACGCGGGCTATGACCCTCAAGGTCGCAGTTCTGAAGATTTAATAGACATGGCGGAGAGTAAAGTTTTTGCTATCGCCGAGTCTCGAACTAGTGAAAACGAAGGACCACAAAACGTCGACAACATCCTCGAAAAGACGTTAGAACGTATCGAGTTGTTGTATAAAACGCCACAAGATGGTGTTACGGGGGTCGATACCGGTTTCACCGATCTCAATAAGAAAACCGCAGGTTTGCAAGGCTCTGATTTGGTGATTGTCGCAGCGCGTCCATCGATGGGTAAAACGACCTTTGCGATGAACTTGTGTGAAAATGCGGCCATGCAACAAGAAAAGCCCGTACTTATTTTCTCGTTAGAGATGCCAGCTGAACAGTTGATGATGCGTATGTTGGCCTCTTTGTCTCGTGTTGACCAAACCAAGATCCGTACGGGTCAGCTAGATGACGAAGATTGGGCGCGTATTTCTTCTACTATGGGTATCCTGATGCAGAAGAAGAATATGTACATTGATGATAGCTCTGGTCTAACTCCGACCGAAGTGCGTTCGCGCGCTCGCCGTATCGCTCGTGAACATGGCGGTCTGTCGATGATCATGGTTGACTACCTTCAGTTGATGCGCGTGCCTTCGTTAACCGATAACCGTACTCTTGAGATTGCTGAGATCTCTCGCTCTCTTAAGGCGCTGGCAAAAGAGCTAAATGTGCCTGTTGTGGCACTGTCGCAGCTAAACCGTTCCCTAGAGCAACGTGCGGATAAACGACCAGTAAACTCGGACTTGCGTGAATCCGGTTCCATCGAGCAGGATGCCGACTTGATCATGTTCATCTACCGTGATGAGGTTTATCACCCAGATAGTCCGTACAAAGGTACGGCCGAAATCATTATTGGTAAACAGCGTAATGGTCCTATCGGCTCTGTTCGCCTCACTTTCCAAGGTCAACATTCGCGTTTCGACAACTACGCGGGTCCTGCATTCGATATTGATGATGAGTAATCCCATGAGCTATATGAAAGCGGCCAAGGCGTGCATTGATTTGTCTGCGTTGCAGCACAACTTACAGCGCGTAAAAGCTCAAGCGCCACAAAGTAAAGTGATGGCTGTCGTCAAGGCCAATGGTTATGGTCACGGATTACGTCATGTCGCAAAACATGCTAACCATGCGGATGCGTTTGGTGTGGCTCGTATTGAAGAAGCATTGCAACTGCGCGCTTGTGGAGTAGTAAAGCCGATTCTATTGCTAGAAGGTTTTTACTCTCCTGGTGACTTACCTGTTCTTGTGACGAACAACATCCAAACTGTGGTGCACTGTGAAGAGCAGCTTATCGCCTTGGAGCAAGCAGACCTTGAAACTCCGGTTGTCGTGTGGCTGAAGATTGACAGTGGCATGCACCGCCTTGGGGTTCGTCCTGAACAATATGACGAGTTTGTAACGCGGCTGAAGGAGTGTCCAAATGTAGCGAAACCGTTGCGTTACATGAGCCACTTTGGCTGTGCAGATGAGCTGGATAGCGATATTACCCCACAACAGATTGAGCTGTTTAAATCGTTGACTTCTGGTTGCCAAGGGGAACGTTCACTGGCGGCATCTGCGGGGTTATTGGCATGGCCTCAAAGCCATTTAGATTGGGTTCGTCCGGGTATTATCATGTATGGTGTGTCGCCATTCGATGACAAAACGGCGCAAGATCTTGGGTATCAGCCTGTCATGACACTTAAATCCCACCTTATTGCGGTACGTGAAGTGAAGAAGGGCGAAAGTGTTGGCTATGGTGGTATTTGGACCAGTGAGCGAGATACAAAAGTTGGGGTCATCGCTGTAGGGTATGGCGACGGTTACCCAAGAAGTGCTCCAAACGGTACGCCGGTGTGGGTTAATGGCCGTAAAGTACCTATTGCAGGTCGAGTTTCCATGGATATGCTGACGGTCGATTTGGGACCAGACGCAACGGATAAAGTCAGCGACGAAGCGATTCTTTGGGGGAAAGAGCTCCCAGTAGAAGAAGTGGCGGGTCACATTGGTACGATTGCGTATGAACTCGTGACTAAGCTAACGCCTCGCGTCGAGATGGAATACTCCAAATAAACAACGAAAGGCTAACCCAAGGTTAGCCTTTGTTTTATCTACTCACCGTTAATCGTAGCAATAACGCGGCGGCCGCCACCAAAGTCTCGATGCTCACCCAAGTAAATACCTTGCCATGTTCCTAAAGCTAATCGACCATTTTGGATTGGTACCGTCACACTACTGCCAAGCAGTGATGCTTTAATATGTGCCGGCATGTCGTCGTCACCTTCATAGGTGTGCTGATAATAAGGAGCACGCTCTGGCACAAACTTATTGAAGTGCGCTTCCATGTCCATACGCACGGTTGGATCAGCATTCTCATTTAAGGTCAAACTGGCGGAGGTGTGCTGAATAAATAAGTGTAATAAACCTACTGAAAGTTCGTTTATTTGTGGTAATTGTTGTTCAATTTCATCAGTTATCAGGTGAAAACCGCGGCTTCTCGCTTTTAATTGCAGTGTTTTTTGTGCCCACATACGTGTTCCTTTGGAAATTTATAAATTGGCGTCTATCCTATTCCAATTAGAGCCTGTCATTAGTAAATGATATGATTCTTGTCATCGTAAATGAATGTTCAATTTCAGGGCAGGGAACGTGACCTAACTCAATGTGAGTGTAAAAGCTCTCGGTCATAATTGGCGCCTGAAAAAAAATTACAAAGACTTGTTTTGTGGCAATTTGCCCAAACATCTAATTTATATTCTATTTGCTAAATCGGGGATTCCACAGTTTTCGCTAGACTGTAAGGAATGGAACCTACTGTAACATCGGGATAAAGACCATGTTGAAAAATATCAATCCAACGCAAACACAAGCTTGGAAAGCGCTAACGGCGCATTTCGAATCTGCACAAGATATGGATCTTAAAGAGCTGTTTGCTCAAGACGCAGCGCGTTTCGACAAATACTCTGCACGTTTCGGCTCAGACATCCTAGTCGATTACTCAAAGAACCTCATCAATGAGGAAACTCTGAAGCACCTGTTTGCTCTTGCGAAAGAGACCGAGCTGAAATCTGCAATTGAAGCGATGTTCAGTGGTGAAGCGATCAACCAAACAGAAGGTCGCGCTGTTCTTCACACTGCACTACGTAACCGCGCTAATACTCCAGTTATGGTAGATGGCGAAGACGTAATGCCAGCAGTGAACGCGGTTCTAGAAAAAATGAAATCATTCACTGAGCGCGTTATCGGCGGTGAATGGAAAGGTTACACAGGCAAAGCAATTACCGATATTGTGAACATCGGTATCGGCGGTTCTGACCTTGGCCCTTACATGGTGACGGAAGCTCTAGCGCCATACAAAAATCATCTAAACCTTCACTTCGTATCTAACGTTGATGGTACACACATCGTTGAAACGTTGAAGAAAGTTAACCCAGAAACGACGTTATTCTTGATCGCGTCTAAGACGTTTACAACACAAGAAACCATGACTAACGCGCACACTGCTCGTGATTGGTTCCTAGAATCGGCGGGTGATCAGGCTCATGTGGCTAAGCACTTTGCTGCGCTTTCAACAAACGCGACAGCCGTGTCTGAATTTGGTATCGATACAGCGAACATGTTTGAATTCTGGGACTGGGTTGGTGGCCGTTACTCACTATGGTCTGCGATCGGTCTATCAATTGCACTAGCAGTAGGTTTCGACAACTTCGTTGAGCTGCTTGATGGCGCTCACGAGATGGACAAGCACTTTGTATCAACAGATCTAGAAAGCAACATCCCTGTGATCCTTGCGCTTATCGGTATTTGGTACAACAACTTCCACGGTGCGGAATCAGAAGCTATTCTGCCTTACGATCAGTACATGCACCGTTTCGCGGCGTACTTCCAGCAAGGTAACATGGAATCAAACGGTAAATACGTTGACCGTGACGGCAATGCTGTAACTTACCAAACTGGCCCAATCATTTGGGGTGAACCAGGTACCAACGGTCAGCACGCGTTCTACCAGCTAATTCACCAAGGTACTAAGCTTATCCCATGTGACTTCATTGCACCTGCAATTAGCCACAACCCAGCTAGCGATCATCACCAAAAACTGATGTCTAACTTCTTCGCGCAAACTGAAGCTCTAGCGTTTGGTAAAAATGAAGAAACCGTGAAAGAAGAGTTGGTGAAAGTAGGTAAGAATGCTGAAGAAGTGGCAGCGATTGCGCCATTCAAAGTGTTTGAAGGTAACCGTCCAACAAACTCTATTCTAGTGAAGCAAATCACGCCTCGTACGCTAGGTAACTTGATCGCAATGTACGAACACAAAATTTTCGTACAAGGTGTTATCTGGAATATCTTCAGTTTTGACCAGTGGGGCGTGGAGCTAGGTAAACAACTGGCTAACCAAATCCTACCTGAGCTTGCAGACGAGTCTCAAATCAGCTCGCATGACAGCTCAACAAATGGTCTAATCAACGCATTTAAAGCGTTCAAAGCTTAATGTTTGAATAGATAAAGAAAAGGTCAGCAAATGCTGACCTTTTTATTGCCTGAGGCAAAAACAAAATAGGTTGGCCAGTGCCAACCTATTTTTTCTCTTTTATTCGAAGCAAATTTCGATAAAGGCATTTCCCCATTGGGAAGAGAAAGGCATGATAATAATTGAGCCTTCACACTTGTGGCGAATCGTATGACCTCGGCCCGAAACCACAACCGGTGTTGCCATATCAAAGTCAAAACCACTTTCCGCCAGAATGCGTTTCGCACCACCAGTAACCATGTTGGTGATCTCACCCACCATATCGGTCACTTCTTCATTGAGCCCATTTGGACGTTCACCAAGCATGTTCTGCATGATTTCTAGGGCGAGTGCTTCATCAAAGGTGATCGACATTGAACCACGAGTTTGTGGGCCTACCATACCAATCAGACCAGAAACGTCACCTCGTGCGATCTCATCTTTTTTGATTCGCGGTTTTTGTGGCTTCAGCTCAAGAGAAGCCATAGTTTTTAGCACGTTCATTAAAGAAGCTAAAAACGGGTTTACAAATTCAGCGCGCATAACGTTCTTCTATACTTTTTCTTTCGTCTCGGAGGAACAGGCCTGGCATTCACCATGAGTTTCAATAACTTGGTTGGTCAGTTTGAATCCATGCTTCTCGGCGTTTTCGGCTAACAAGGATATCAGCGTCTCATCTTCGAGTTCAACGACATCACCACATTTATCGCAAATTAGTAATTGGAAAAAGTGCTGCTGAGTATTGAAAGAACAACAAGTAATAAAGCTATTTGTCGATTCCACTCGGTGGATGAAGCCTTGCTCTAGGAGAAAATCTAATGCTCGATAAACAGTGGGCGGCTTAGCCTGAGGCTCACTCTCTTTTAGTTGCTCCAATAGCTCATACGCACTTGAGGCGCGGCGATTAGAACAAATGAGTTCAAATACGCGTCGGCGTTGCGGAGTCAGTCGTACTCCACGCTCTGCGCAGATACTTTCAATTTGTTCAATGATTGTTGGGTTCAAACCTTTCACCATAACTATCGGACGTGCTCTATGATAAATCATTTCTATACGAAGTTCGTTTAGAAATGCTTCATTTTACCCACTATCAAAACGAAAATCATGAATTAAAGCAAGTCGGTGGTGGTGTGAAGGCGGAATAATCATCACAGAATGAATCAACGAATGACAGATTCGTATTACTTCTGCGTATTCCTAAGCACTTGGCTAGTCAGCCAACCAAATCATTCTCGCTGAAACTAGCACCCAGAGGTGCTTGGGTATACAATACCCGACTTATTTTTTGAGCGTACTGCTGCGCTCGACCTTGGCAACATAAAAACGGGTGTTTATATCATGACTCATTCTTGCAGGCTCTCCGTAGCACCAATGTTAGATTGGACTGATCGTCATTGTCGCTACTTCCATCGCTTAATGACCAAAGAAACCCTGTTGTACACTGAAATGGTGACGACAGGTGCGATCATTCATGGAAAAGGAGATTTCCTGGCTTATAACGAAGAAGAGCATCCGTTAGCCCTTCAACTTGGTGGTTCAAACCCAGCAGATTTGGCTACGTGTGCCAAGCTAGCGCAAGAGCGTGGCTACGATGAGATTAACCTAAATGTGGGGTGTCCATCTGACCGCGTACAAAACGGTCGATTTGGTGCTTGCCTAATGGCTGAACCGCAGTTAGTTGCGGATTGTGTCGCAGCAATGAAAGACGTGGTCGATATCCCTGTAACAGTCAAGACTCGCATTGGTATTGATGATCAAGACTCTTACGAATTCCTAACGGATTTCGTTTCTATTGTTTCAGAAAAGGGTGGCTGTGAGCAGTTCACTATCCACGCACGTAAAGCATGGTTAAGTGGTCTAAGCCCAAAAGAAAACCGTGAGATCCCACCATTGGATTACCCACGCGCTTACCAATTGAAGCAAGACTTCTCACACCTAACGATTGCGATTAACGGTGGCGTGAAATCATTAGAAGAAGCAAAAGCACATCTTCAGCATCTTGACGGTGTGATGATTGGTCGTGAAGCATACCAAAGCCCATATTTACTGGCATCGGTAGATCAAGAGTTGTTTGGCTCTAATGCTCCAGTGAAGAAACGCAGCGAAATTGTTGAAGAGATGTATCCATACATTGAAGCGCAATTAGCGAAAGGTGCGTACCTTGGTCATATTACCCGCCACATGTTAGGTTTGTTCCAAAGCATGCCCGGTGCTCGTCAATGGCGTCGTCATATCAGTGAAAATGCGCACAAACCAGGTTCTGGTCTAGAAGTATTGCAAGACGCGCTAGCTAAGATTCCAAAAGAATTGAATGTGTAAAATTCGCCAGTGAATGGCTAAAATTACCAACTAAAGAATGATAAAGCCAGAGTGCAGAAATGCCTCTGGCTTTGTTTTTTTATTAAAAATCATAATCTTAACTTCGTTTCTGTAAGTTGGTATGGAAACTGCTCTGTTTATTGAAAACAAATGGAGAAGTGATTATGTTGGAGCTAATCTTTATTTTAGTCTTTGCGGCGACCTTGTTGGTTACGGGTATCACAATGATGACCGTATTCGCAGCAACTGGTATTGCGTTAGTTGTGATGTTTTTACTGGGAATGGTTGGAGCGGTACTTAAACTATTACCATGGTTAATCGTGATTGCATTGGGTATTTGGTTCTTCAAGAATTACGTCGCTCAGCCCCGCTATAAATAATGAGTAACATCATTTAGTTGATGGAGAGGCGTGAGAATATGGTATATTTCCTCTCACGTCCTCTACGTGAATATCAGCTATCTCGGAGTAAATACTACATGACAAATAAAGCGAACATCGCTTTAACGGCATTATCGTTGGCAGTATCTTTTCCTGTTTTTGCAGAGTACTCTGTATCGACAAAAGTCGGCGCAGAGGTATGGGCTGCCGACACTAAAGTTAATGAAGTGAGACGAGATAGCAGTACCGCAGGCACTTTTTACGCGGCGATTGAACATGATGTTAAATACGTCCCTAATGCGCGCCTTCGTTACTCAAGTGTTGATGCGGATTACATGGGGTTCGATAAGCTCGATTTAACCTTGTATTACCACGTTCTAGAGCATGATTTATTGCACTTTGATGCGGGTCTCACGTTTAGTAATTTAAGTGACACTAAATACATTGATGCTGGCTCAAGCAGGCGTGTAGAAGAATTTGATGAGCTGATTTGGGCTTGGTATGGTTACGCAGAAATTCAAGTTCCGGATACAAACTTTGATGTGATTGGTGAGATAAACTTTGGTGACAACAAAGGTATCAAAAGCACCGATTTCATGGCAGGTGTTCAATACAATGTACCGCTCGAAAAAGCTCGACTGGCTTTTCGTGGAGGTTACCGTGTGATTGATTTAGAGTCCGATAAATTCATGTCGGATCTAGGGAAAGAGTTTATTTTTGCTAACGGCTTCTTTGTGAGTGCGGAATACGCGTTCTAAACTCAGCCATGTTAGATATTCGATTTACTTAAAACGTCGCTTTATAAGCGGCGTTTTTTTATATCACTTCATTATATCTAATCGAAATTTCTCCCTATTTGGCTGATTTAGACCATGCTTACCTAGGAGCAATGTGAAAGTTAAAACAGGGATAGCGATGACAATAAATGAACTAAGACATCTATTCCGTGAAAATCAGCTTATCGAAGCGATTATTGAGCCTGCAATCCAAGAGGGTGGTTGGGTTGTAGAGTTCAGACATGCGCGCGGTGGTTTTGTTTTTCTAACGGACAGTCACGGCGAAGAATGTCTTTATGAAGATTTGGATACTGCGTCAAAATCGGCAATGGCAGTAGGCTTTCAACAAGTCCGCATTGAAGATCGATGAGCAAAAAGTAAGCCGTTCTTACTTCCAAAAAGTTATAAAACATTCACTTCTATTCTTTCTTGTTATTAAGGAGAGTGGGTACTCTATCGTCACGCAATGAATAGGGATGTCGTGATAATGTCTTTTCAAAAGAATGAGTATTCTCACAAGAATGTGTCTGAAGATAATAATGGGCAAGGAGGAAATCCTCCAATCGCAAGCCCTCTGAATGACCAACAAATTAGCTCACTCCAACAAACTGTCTCTGAGTTGTCTTCACAGCAACTTGCTTGGGTCAGTGGGTATTTTTGGGGATTAGCTCAAAATCAACCAAACACAGCGGTAACGCCAATTGCACAAGCAACGGCAGCCGTATCAGCGAAGCCAGCAGGTAAGTTGAGTATTATTTTTGCTTCCCAAACGGGCAATGCTAAAGGTGTTGCTGAAGCTCTGGAACAGGAAGCAAAAGCAGAAGGAATTGCAGTCGAACTTTTTGATGCAAGCGATTACAAAGGTAAAAACTTAGCCAAAGAAACGCATGTCATTATTGTGGCATCGACTAACGGCGAAGGCGAAGCGCCAGACAATGCCATTGAGCTACATGAGTTTTTGCAATCGAAGAAGGCTCCTAAGCTGCCAAACCTGCAATATGGTGTTATTGCATTGGGAGATTCTAGCTACGAGTTCTTCTGTCAGACCGGTAAAGACTTCGACACTTACCTATCAAAGCTAGGCGCGACTCCATTTATCGAGCGTCTTGATTGCGATGTGGATTATGAAGCCCCCGCAACTGAATGGCGTAAGAATGCGTTAGACAAGGTAAAAGATACACTTTCTTCTGGCTCTGAAGCGGATGTGGTTCAACTTCCTGTGGGTCAAGCTGCGACTGCGCACTCTCCTTACAATAAACAAAATCCGTACACTGCGACGTTACTGACCAGTCAAAAAATCACGGGCCGTGACTCTGGAAAAGACGTTCGTCATATAGAAATCGACTTAGAAGGCTCGGGCTTAACGTATCAGCCAGGTGATGCACTAGGTGTGTGGTTTGAAAATAGCTCGGAACTTGCAAATGCCATTCTTGGTAAGGTCGGTTTGTCTGGGGTTGAGACTGTTGACGTTGATGGTGAAAGCTTGTCAATCCACAGTGCTCTCGTGAGTAAATATGAAATCACAACATCTAACCCGCAGCTCATCACAAAGTTTGCCGAGTTATCCGGTAGCAAGAAGCTACAAAAGTTAGTTGAAGATAAAGATAAGCTTCGCGAGTACTCTGCAAATACTCAAATCGTTGATGTACTGGCAGAAAAGAAAACCAAGTTAACCGCAGATGAGTTGATTGGTTTGCTTCGTCGTCTTACTCCACGCCTTTACTCTATTGCATCAAGCCAAGAAGAGGTCGATGAAGAAGTACACCTAACGGTTGCTTTGGTTGAGTACGAACAAAACGACGAAAAACGATATGGTGGTGCGTCTAGTTTCTTAGCTCAGCGTCTCGAAGAGGGAGATGAAGTTAAAGTATTTGTTGAGCATAACAACAACTTTAAACTGCCGGAAGATGATAGTACTCCAATTATCATGGTTGGTCCTGGCACAGGGATCGCACCATTCCGTAGCTTTATTCAGGAACGTGAAAACCGCGATGCTGAAGGCAAAAACTGGTTGTTCTTTGGTGATCGCACGTTCACTCAAGACTTCTTGTACCAAGTGGAATGGCAAAAGTATCTCAAGTCAGGAGTACTAAGCCGATTGGATGTTGCCTTTAGTCGTGACCAAGTAGAAAAGGTTTACGTACAACATCGCATCTTAGAAAACGCAGCTCAAGTGTGGCAGTGGATCCAAGAAGGCGCTTATATCTATGTCTGCGGTGATGCAACGCGTATGGCAAAAGATGTGCACGACGCATTGGTTATCGTTGCTGAACAAGAAGGCAAGATGCCGCGTGACGATGCAGAACAATTTATTAATGACCTACGTAAAGCGAAACGTTATCAGAGGGATGTTTACTAATGACTTTTTCTACGGACAATAATAAGCAGGTTGTATTAGGTGAAGAGTTAGGGCCGCTATCTGATAACGAGCGCCTGAAGCGAGAAAGCAACTTATTACGTGGCACTATTGAGCAAGATTTACAGGACCCTATTACAGGTGGCTTTACTGCCGACAACTTCCAGTTAATTCGTTTCCACGGTATGTATCAACAAGACGATCGTGATATCCGTAATGAACGCACAAAGCAAAAACTGGAACCATTACATAATGTGATGCTTCGTGCTCGTATGCCTGGAGGCATCATCACGCCAACGCAATGGTTAGCGATCGACAAGTTCGCAACGGAGCACTCTTTATATGGAAGTATTCGTCTGACGACTCGCCAAACGTTCCAGTTTCATGGGGTATTAAAACCGAATATTAAGTTGATGCATCAAACGCTCAACAGTATTGGCATTGATTCGATTGCAACCGCGGGTGATGTAAACCGTAACGTGTTGTGTACCACTAACCCAGTGGAGTCAGAGTTACACCAAGAAGCTTACGAATGGGCGAAGAAGATCAGTGAGCATCTATTACCAAAGACGCGCGCTTATGCAGAGATTTGGCTAGACGGTGAAAAAGTAGAAAGCACGGAAGAAGACGAACCGATTCTAGGCAAGAACTACTTACCACGTAAGTTTAAAACTACAGTGGTTATCCCACCGCAAAATGACGTAGATGTACACGCTAACGATCTCAACTTCGTAGCGATTGCAGATAACGGTAAGCTGGTAGGCTTTAACGTCCTGGTCGGCGGCGGCTTAGCGATGACGCATGGCGATACATCAACTTATCCGCGCCGCGCTGACGACTTTGGCTTTATTCCGCTGGACAAGACACTTGATGTTGCCGCAGCTGTAGTAACAACTCAGCGCGACTGGGGTAACCGTTCAAACCGTAAGAACGCAAAAACCAAATACACATTGGATCGTGTAGGTAGCGATGTCTTTAAAGCGGAAGTCGAGAAACGTGCTGGTGTTAAGTTTGAGCAAAGCCGTCCATATGAATTCACAGAACGTGGTGACCGTATTGGCTGGGTAGAAGGAATTGATGGTAAATATCATTTAGCGCTTTTCATCGAAAATGGTCGCTTATTAGACTTTCCAGGTAAACCACTTAAGACGGGTGTTGCTGAAATTGCCAAAATCCACAAAGGCGATTTCCGCATGACAGCAAACCAAAACCTAATTGTTGCGGGTGTACCTAAAAACGAAAAAGCGAAGATTGAAAAGATCGCTCGTGAACATGGCTTAATGGACGACGGCGTAAGTGAACAGCGTAAGAACTCAATGGCTTGTGTTGCTTTTCCAACTTGTCCGCTAGCGATGGCAGAAGCTGAACGTTTCCTTCCTCAGTTTGTTACTGCTGTTGAGGGGATTCTGGATAAGCACAACCTACCAGAAAATGACAACATCATTTTGCGTGTAACTGGGTGTCCAAATGGTTGTGGTCGCGCAATGTTGGCTGAAATTGGTCTAGTTGGCAAAGCGCCGGGTCGTTACAACTTGCACCTAGGTGGTAACCGTGCCGGTACTCGAGTACCAAAAATGTATAAAGAGAACATCACGGATAAGCAAATCTTAGAAGAGATTGATCTGCTGGTGGCTCGATGGTCGAAAGAGCGTGAAGAAGGCGAAGCCTTTGGCGATTTCACTATTCGTGCTGGCATTATCCAAGAAGTGCTCGTATCAAAGAGGGACTTTCATGCTTGATTCTGTAGCATCCAAGCTGGAGCTCACAGAGTTACTGACATTAACAAAGACGGAGCAAATCCTCCGTCTTGCTCAAATTAATGTCGAGCTCGAAAAGCTTTCAGCACAAGAGAGAGTAGCGTGGGCTTTAGATAATCTAGAAGGCGAGTTCGCGGTTTCTTCTAGTTTTGGTATTCAAGCCGCGGTTATGCTTCATTTAGTTACTCGCGCCAAAGCGGACATCCCCGTCATTCTAACCGATACTGGTTACCTGTTTGCTGAGACGTACCGATTTATCGATGAGCTGACAGATGCTCTCAACCTAAATTTAAAAGTTTATCGAGCCAAGGAAAGTGCGAATTGGCAAGAAGCTCGATATGGAAAATTATGGGAGCAAGGCGTAGAGGGAATTGAAAAATACAACAAGCTCAATAAAGTTGAGCCGATGCGTCGAGCGTTAAAAGAGCTTAATGTTGGAACGTGGTTCTCTGGACTGCGTCGAGAGCAAAGTAAATCTCGTGCAGGTTTACCGATTCTATCAATTCAGAACGGTGTGTTTAAATTTCTACCAGTAATTGATTGGACTAATAAAGACGTTCATTACTACTTAGAACAACACGGCCTTAAATACCACCCATTGTGGGATGAAGGTTACCTTTCAGTTGGTGATACACATACTACTCGTAAATGGGAGCCGGGAATGTCAGAGGAAGAAACTCGATTCTTTGGCTTAAAGCGAGAATGTGGCCTACACGAAGATGATGGCTCTGAACAAGATGGGTCTGGCATATAGCCATAATGCTCTTTAAATAGAGTTTAGGTTAAGTTTAATAAAGATAGCTGCAATAAAGCAGCTTTCTTTATTTATGGTACTTGAAAAACACGTCTCAAAGAACAATTCTGTGGATAAGTTGTGTGAGAGTTTGGGGTAAAGTTGAATAAATAAAGGTTTGATCGAAAACTCATCGTTTAACCATTGTTTTTGCAATTTTTGAAAAATAACACTTGCCAATGTGAGCGCGATCTCTATAATGCCTCCTCGTCGACAGGGCAAGGCCTCACAAGGGGTTAAGCGAAGTTGATAAGGCTGAAAAGAAAAACGAAATAATTTGAAGAAAGTGTTTGACACAATAAATTATCTCGCTAGAATGGCCGCCTCTTCCCAAGTGATGTCAATCACAAAGAAGAGTTGCTCTTTAACAATATAGACCTATCAATCTGTGTGGGCACTCGTTGATGATAATCCAATTAGATACCTCGGTATCAAATTAGGTTTCAATGAAACGAAGTGACCATTGAATCGAAAGATTCAGCACAGTCAATTCAAACATTACTTATGTAATGTTCAGTATTCATTGAGCCGAACAAAATCTTAAATTGAAG